>NZ_MPRL01000015.1:0-120500 GCF_002020875.1 Solemya pervernicosa gill symbiont
CGTCGTTCGCTCGCGCTCTCAACTACGAATAGGCAGACGGCGTCGACTATCGCGGACTAACCGCCTTCGCTTCGCTATCCATGGCGGTCAGCGTGTGAGGTTTTTGTTTTCTCTTAATTAGGCATGGAGACAAGTTTAGCCTCACAGCCATCTCAGTCGACATATCCCCTACACCCGCAGTTTTCACACACTCTCTTCTACTCTCATCAGATCGAGTTGGCCTGAATGAGGCCACATAGAACACGAAAAATTAACTCTGGCTTCATGCTTGAATGAGCAGCTCCGCATTGGCATGTATCAATATTGCACTGATGTTGCAATATTGATACTCTTGCCAACGAATACAATTTTCTCAAGGAATCATAATTCATGAATAGGAAGCTACTCTCACTGCTAGTCGCCAGCCTGGTATCTGCACCAGCCATCACATCTGCGGACGTCTCAATCTCTGGAACGATGCACATGTCTATCGATTCCACCGATGACGGAGGAACCTCCGATAGCGACAACTCATCTGTCTCAAGCAATTTTTCAAACATTGTTTTCAGCGGTGATGAGGATCTTGGCAGCGGTATGAAGGCCGTTTGGCAGGTTACCAGCGTCACTACTCTTGATGAACAGAGTGGTGACACATGGGCTACTGGACCCTCTTATCTGGGACTCTCCGGCAACTTCGGTACTGTTATTGCCGGTAAAGCAGACACCCCATACTTCACCTTCCAATCACAGTTTGACGTTTTCGACGGCACACTAGCCGACCTTGCCACCATAATGGGCACCGACGCAGAAGGTAATGAACTGTTCAGGGACGATTACGCCGACAATTTCAATTTAACTACCCCTAACACTGTCGCCTATATTTCGCCTGACATGGGCGGCTTTACAGTGGTGGGCGCTTATGTGACCGATTGGGCAGTTCCCGGTGATGAAGACAACAACAACCTTGATGCCTTCAGCATCAGTGGTACATATATAAGTGGTGGCCTGATGATTGGCGCAGCTTTTGAGCGTCATAACCACGATGCCTCGCTCTGTAGCAATGCGGACTATTGGGATAACGACCATTGGTCAGGCTGTACCGACGCTGTTAGTAACGACGCCATCCAGATTGGCGCCTCCTTTAACGCTGGTGACACGGGCGTTGGTCTCCTGTGGGAAAATATCGATGGCGCAGCCCCAATAGACCGCGATGCATGGGCCGCCTATATAACTCAGGGCTTCGGCAACAACACCGTGAAGGTGCTCTACACTACAGCGACACAATCCAGCTTGCCTGCGAGTGGCGAAGATCTCGATGAAGCCTCCATGTGGGCCATCGGCCTCGATCATGCACTGAGTCAGCGCACTACCGTTTACGGCATGTATGCATCACTTGAGAATGACGATGATTCAGAACGTTATCTCGGCGGTGTCGATCATGGCGATCGACTCGGTGATGGTGGTGGTCGCGATCAAAGTGGTTTCTCTCTAGGCATTGTTCACAGCTTTTAATATACCGTTGTAGTTATGCTGCGCAGAAGGCCCCTAACGGGGCCTTTTTTATGCCCATAACAAGTTGATGGTACTTCGGTAATAATCAGGTGCATCTGGAAATCTGGACAGGAGTTCAGCGCGACAGAACCAGAGAACAAGGAAGCTCGGTTCTGGTTCGACCAAAGATCGGCTTCGATGCTAACAAACCCTTAAACGTTAACTCAGAATAGAATCTGATCAGTTCACTCATCCTCAAGAGTTAAGCACAATATCCCTTCAACTCAGGTATCTTCAACTAGATTCCAATGAGTAATAACCTTTCATCCACCGTGACAATACAGAGTTGGTAATCACGGTTGTTCATATACCAATCTAATCTGCAATGACTACACTTAGTTCAGAAGGGCGTGTCTATGACATCTGCTTTTCTGTGGTATTTGGCTGGTGAGGGGTTGTAGCTGTTGTTGACGATTCCGGCACCAATGTTCAACGACCAGATACACAAAGGAGAGAATCATGAAGAAATTAGTCTCAACTGTTCTTGCCGTGTTCATGCTCTTTGGCTCTCTTCCACTCTACGCCTCAGAGGCTGGTCCGGCTCGAGTTAGCGGCACCCCAGTCACACAGGCTCACTCCTTGAGTGGCAGCGAATTGAATGCTCTCGCATCTCTGGAGCGAAAATCTCAACAGGCAGCTACCGTTAAGGCCGGCGAGATGAGCGACGAGGCGATCATCGCCGTTACGGTCATTTCTGTCGCCGTACTGGTGTACGCTATCTCCGAGTAGCAACCATTAAATATCTTCACTATTGGCCATCGTGTTGAGTCTCACCACGATGGCCTTTTTCAATCCACCACCCGAGTAGCCAGATCACGCCCATGACATTACGCACACTCACCCTTCTGCCCATCGTGTTGATCAGCCTGCTAATGAGTGGCTGCATCAATATGCCAATCAAAGAGAGCGGCGAGAGGGCGTTTCAGAGAGAGTTTGCTGGCATGACCTATATAAAGGTCCCTTACGTCGAACAGGAGAGCGCTGTGACCTGCGGTGTTGCGGTCATCCAGAGTGTTTCCGACTTCTGGGGCTCGCCCATCGATCAGCAGACCATGCTTGTGGATCACCCCCCTGCCGACACCGAAGAGGGTTACTCTCTGGCCGAACTCAAGACAATTGTTAAGAGGCACTCGCGTTTGAAGGCCTTTGTACTGAAGGCAAATGGTAAGTTGCTCGAACAGATGATCGCCAAGGGTCGCCCGGTCATAGTCGCCGTGCGCACCGAACCGAGACCATATATCGAGACCCCTTTCGAATTTACGCGCAGGCTGGTGCGCATTCTCGCCGAGGAGTACAACCACTACATTGCGGTGATAGGGATTAACAAGGAGAAGGTCGCCATCATGGACCCTGCGCAGGGCTTCTACGTGATGAAGCGTGACCGATTTAACACCATCTGGGCCGAACTCGGTAACGCCTCACTATTGATTGCGAAGTAGCGATAGTTTGATCTGCATATTATTAAAATCGCTCTAATAATCAGCAAGAGACTCACTCTCAACGACTCAATAAATAATACCTATGCAATCACGCACTCGAATCAAAATATAATAATCGCCTTCGCCAGCAAATCGACTGAAGATCAACTGCAAAGTTTGATAATGCTCTTTCTTGCCGACCACGGTAACGATGATAGTCGGTAGGGTGAAGGCAGGCGAAGCTCACCCTTGACACTCTCAAGATACTCAATGACACGCAGCCCCTTATCAAAGGCCTTTGCATTTCTCGCCAACATTAATTCCGGGGGTGATTCAGACAAACTTTTATAGGCGCCGTTTTTATAGGTGTAGGGATACTCTCTTCCCTTTTGATGGAGTAGGAATAATACCGAACCTCCAAAATAGGGAAGAATGTTTGCTCCACCACCCTGCACCGCCACATACACCTGTGCATCGGCGAGCAGGTTGAGTTTTGTACGATTGTAATCACCGCCAGACTCCAGCGTTGATTGCTCAAGGTCGGTCACATGATTATATCGATTTATAATCTCACGATCCGGATAGTGACAGGCCGAGTTATGATCATCGGAATAACCCGAAAGGGGAATTCTAGGACAACTATAGATCACTTGATAACGATCGGCAGTGAGATCCATCAATCGTTCAAGCGCATATAGCGGCATGTAATTTATCGGGCCAACATCCCACTCAACCGTGAATTTATTCTGAACAAACAGTGTCGGCCGCTCACCCCGGGATTGACTACTTCGGTAATGCCCTCGGTAATCGATATAGACTTTCCAGGGATTAACTACGCCATCAAACTCATTACAGTAAGGCCAGTATCGCTCGTGCACGGGCAAGCACCGACGGGGCTCATCCTTCTCCTCAAACTCATCCTCATCGAGAAAGAAATAGTATGGACGCATTCCATTGTAGGAAACTATTCTCCGCCCCCTGAGATGCCCCTCCTGCTTCAGCCAAGCGACAAAGGGGACAAACGTCATCATCTCAGAGCCATACTCACCTACATACTCAAGTCTCGACTCTTTTTTTAGTAGACCCAATGCATGATCAAGCAACCTATCATTGATACGGCGGTTATCTCTATTTTTCATTCGCAAATGCTTTACTCGTAGAGAGGCGTATCGGAATCAAAGCGTAGACGCCAGCTTCAAGGCTCTGGCGACAACCTGATCCATATTGTAATACATGTAGTCACCCAGTCTGCCCGCAAACAGCACAGACTCACTGATCTTTTCTGCCTCATCTTTATAGCGACGCAGCAGCGATCTATTTTCCCTGATTGGCATCGGGTAGCAGGGGGTATTCATGCCAGGTTCATGTTGAACTGGATATTCATACAACAGCGTAGTGGATGTGGATGATTGTCCCGTCAACTGGGTAAACTCTGTCACCCGCGTGTAGTCATGATCATTCGGATAGTTGACCACTCCAGCTTTTTGAAATCTGCTTATCGGCAGTGTTTGATATTTAAAGTCGATGCTCCGATAAGGCAGCCGTCCAAACTTGTAGCCAAAATATTGATCAATCGAGCCGGTAAAAACCAGCCGCTTATACTCAACCCTACTTTGTATCTCTTCCCATTCAGCCCCTAACATTACTTCGATATTCGGATGATCGAGCATATTATTAACCATCGCGGTATATCCACCCACCGGAATCGCCTGGTAGGTGTCTTGGAAGTAACCATCATCACGAGAAAGCGAGACTGGAACACGCGCTGTAACCGATGGCAACAACTGCTCTGGCTCCACCCCCCATTGTTTGAGTGAGTATTGCTCAAACACACGCTGATAGACCGATTCAGCGAATGCCCTAATATCCGAATCACTACTCTCCATCAACTGAAGAATCGGTACCCTTTCACCATTGCAATATGTGTTTAACAGCTTTTCGATGTAACGTTGCGACATCTGTTTGGGAAACAGCTTTTCTATACTATTCAGATTTACAGGTAACGGCACATACTCACCATCAATAGAACCAAGCACATGGTGCCTGTAGCTATGCCATTCAGTAAATTTCGAAAGATAGTCCCACACCACACGGCTATTTGTGTGGAATATGTGGGGGCCGTATCGATGCACGGTTATCCCACACTCATCCTCTTCATCAAAGGCATTTCCAGCCACATGATTGCGCTGATCGACAACCAGCACAGACTCTCCACGCCTGGTTGCAATCTGCTCTGCCAATGTCGCACCGGTCAAACCCGCACCCACGACAAGCCACTCTGTCTTCATCTGCCGTCCTCAACCGGATAAAAGATCATATCCACATCAAGCCCAGTCCGTTCTCGCCTTTTCCGACTCAGCAACTCGTTTCTGGATATCGGCCATTTGTTCGCCAAACTTCTCAACCAGTAACTTATGATTCGTAATTAGCTGCTGTTTACGCCTATCCAGATTGCCAAAGCTCTCTGTACCTCTAGCTCCGGCCTGACGAAATCCCGCGTCATACCATGCCACCTGGCCGCCCTGCAGCCATACCTGTAAAGAGAGCGCGACGTCAAAATGGATACCCGGCCAACCCACTTGAGAAAAATCCAGATCGAAACCCCCCATATCAACAAACGCCTTCCGGCGTATAAACACGGGTCCTACATTGATCGCCTCGACAAACCGGTGCATTGGTCCTCCACCTTCGCTGTGTAACGCCTCTTTTTTGTACTGGTTAGTAAGATCACCAGCAGACCAATACTGCTTCTGTTCAACACTATCTGACTCAATACCTTGAAAACCGAGCCAGCCACCGAGCACGATCAGATCTGGATAGCGATTGAATAACGATACCGCTTCATCGAACCAAGCGGACGTTGAGGGCGGGGCGTCATCATCCTGCAACAGGCAGACAAGCTCACCATTGGCATAACGAAGCGCACGGTCATAGGTTCTAATCTCGTGCAGATCGTTTGAGTGAATGACAAAGTCGTTCGGGCGGTTGAAATATTTCAGCCACTGCCGAAGGGAACCATCAACCGAGCCATCCTCACAGACGATGCACTCCTGATAGGGAAGACTCTGTAGCCTTTCGGCCAACATCTTAATATTGTCACAGTGGTTGAACGACTGGATAACGAAGGTGACTTTCGGTGCCTCAATGTAACGCTCCTCACTCTCACTTCGCTTTCGTTTCTTCTCTCTTACTTTGAAATCAAACCACAGTTTTTTTAAATTAAGCCATTTCTTAACCGTTCTAATCATTCAGTCTTACTCTTTCGGTAGCTCAGAAAAGAGACTCGGCCATGTTTTCGGTGCCACTTATCCCACTTACGAAGAATCTTGTATCTCTGTTGTGCCCAGTAGTGGCGAATCTTATCTACGAACGAAACGCCCATCATTTCATGATTCAAGTCGATGCAAGGCAATTCTGGATTAAAGTAGATTGCAAACTCTCCAACCGCAGAACAGCACTTCAACAAAAAGTCACAGCGCGACAGAAGCAGGCAATCTAGCAACACCTCTTCACCCTTGATGTAGCCACTCCCCTGCTTGCGTTGCTGGAATGCATTTATAGAGCGTCTTGAGCGCGACACATCGAGCGAGAGAACGCGATCACCATATCGCGTACGCATCTCATCTAGATATTGAACCTGATCGGTTGCAACAAATATTTTACATTCTGGATTTTCCAGGACATATCGATCGATATATGGAAAATATTGCTTAGGTGGAATGATTTTCATCAACTGCGTTGCAGAGTCAGCCGTGCCTTTATCGGTACCACGCATATGTATACCTAGCACTTTGTGACCCGCAAACAGCCGCTCTACGAACGACTCGAGCAGTTCAACCAGATGCGGCTTGAGATGGATGTATTTCTGAATAACAGCATGAGCCCGCTCTCTGTTGTCCCGATACCACGCCTCATCAAGCTCGACCTTATCTTTGAAGACTCCATACGGATAGGCAAAAACGCTTCGCTCATCGCCTGCATGCAGATGCCATAGCTCACTGTTCGTCAGCCGATGCAGATCACCACCCTGCAAAGAGTCATCCGGATCAACCAATCGCCGCTCAACATCCTCATAGGTAACGCCTGCCACCGGCTCGAAATAGTAGTCCCATGTGTTTTCGCCATACTCAGGATCGTAATAGGCATTGCTACCATTTTCAGACCATGAGCCAAAATGGACCACAGGCGTATACCCCTCACGTTCACAGTGGAGTAACTGGTTAATAACAAAAGTCACATACGCAAAAAAACCCGCATTAGCATGATTAATACGGATCTCGAACAAGCCCTGCTCGCAATCTTCCTGAATTTCACTACCACCCTTCACTACGGCACCTATCATAACGACTCATTGTTGCTTGCACTTGGAGCTGATATCACTTGCGTTGATCACTATACCGATCACGCGCCAAGTTACCACGCACTCTGAAACAATCATCTTATCTGTATCAAAACCGTGATATCAGTTAGGCTATCCGCTCGAAAAAAAAACATCATCCCATCTAAAATCGGAATAACAACATATGAAGAGTGCTCTGGTGTGCGGTGCTGGCGGATTTATTGGCAGTCATTTAGTCAAACGCCTTAAACGAGAGGGTTTTTGGGTTCGCGGAGTCGATCTGAAATTTCCTGAATTTGCAGCAACAGAAGCCGATGACTTCGTCGTCGGCGATCTACGCGACCCACACCTCTGCAGTCATGTAATTGATCGGCCTTTCACCGAGGTATACCAGCTTGCTGCCGACATGGGAGGGGCTGGCTTCGTTTTTATCGGCGACAACGATGCCGACATCATGCACAACTCTGCCATGATCAACCTCAACGTGCTCGAAGCCTGCCGTAAGCGCAACAATAAACACATCTTTTATTCATCATCAGCCTGCGTTTATCCGGAATTCAATCAGGAGACTGCCAACGACCCCACCACCGAGGAGAGCACGGTCTACCCAGCCCAGCCTGACAGTGATTATGGTTGGGAGAAGCTCTTTAGCGAACGCCTCTACCTCGCCTACCAGCGAAACTATGACATGCAGGTTAGAGTCGGCCGATACCACAACATCTTTGGCCCCGAGGGTTCATGGAATGATGGTCGCGAAAAGGCACCCGCCGCACTGTGCCGCAAGGTTGCCGAGGCTGATGATGGAGGTGAGATTGAGATATGGGGCGACGGGGAACAGACACGTTCATTTCTATATATAGATGAGTGCCTTGAAGCAACCACACGTTTCATGCGCTCAGACTGGGCGGGGCCAGTCAATATTGGCTCCGAGGAGATGATCACTATCAACGGTTTAGCTGAGATGATTATGGCGGTCGCTGGAAAATCATTAACGCTACGTCACATCGAAGGCCCTCTTGGAGTACGTGGACGCAACTCAGACAACCGACTCTATGAAAAAATGATTGGCTGGAAAGTGAGTGAACTGCTTAAAAAAGGCGTTGAACTGACCTATCCGTGGATTGAAGAGCAGTTACAAACCTCGTCATAACCGTGACGACAATAGAGACGCCACTCAGATCAAGAGCCTAAAGAGGCAGAACCGCTCAAATGAATGACTGGCATCGCTATTAATCTACCACCTCAAACGAGTACAAACTCACTGACATCATCCTCAAGGTCGCTGTAATCCAGGCTGGTTAAACCTAGCGCTTCCAACACACCATCCTTTACCCACAGCCACTCCGAATTCGAGTGAAAACGACGGGTTCGCTCAACAATATTCTCTGCCATCTTCAGAATGGAGTACATCGTGACAAAAGCCTCGTCACTCGACTGATCAAGCGCATCCTCTTCATGGTGTCGGAGGATCAGTTCGCAGAGTCCACGCGGTAGATCCCATGAATTAGCGATGAAGTAACCAACGACCGCATGGTTGGTATTATATCGCTCCTCCTCCAGCTCAGAGATCGTCGCATCGTGCTTCTCATTCGCCTCAATCAATAGACTCTTGTAGTCATCAAACCTGTTTGCCATTGCTGGGATACCACAATCATGGAAAAGCCCCACCGCATACAGCTCCTCGAATTGCACTTTTTGATCGGTCTTTTTGCCAATGTAAACCATGGTCTTTGCAACATCTGTCGCCTCATCCCAGAACCGCTCATGGGAGATGCACGACTTTTGATTCATTGCATGTCTGATCTCGTGGGTCGCAACCAGATTGGCCACTGAACGTGTACCCAACAGCATGACCGCCTGCTGGATATCGGAGATCATGCGTGAGAGTCCATAGTAGGGTGAATTAATAGTCTTCAGGATCGCGGCAGACAGGCCCACGTCACTCGCCACACACTCAGCCACCTTCGCTGACCGCCATGGATAGCGAAGCGAAGGCGGTTAGTCCGCGATAGTCGACGCCGTCTGTATATTCGTAGTTGAGAGCGTGAGCGAACGACGTAGATGCTTGGGCTTGGATGCCCAAAACAAACTTTCGCAAAAATAGCGACTCCCCGGGGATGGATCGGGGTTTCTTCATTCGCAAGCCGCTGAATCTGACTCAACACCTCGGGTTTTGCTGGAATATGGAAACCACGAATAATCTCTTCAGCCGTCTTGTCATCAATCAGCATTGCTGTCCTCCAACCTATCAAACAGAGCCACCCGTACGGCCCATGGCATCACGAATAGCGTGATAGAGAGCTGACCACAGTATTGGTCGCTCTAAATTTCACATGAAGATTTTACAACCCAGACAATCAACAGGTTGTAAACAAGCGTTACAATCCGCGCCCCGACAAATAACGCCTTACCAAACAATGCGTTGCAAACATCCATCTACCAGCAGCCTTTTACTTCTCACAGGGGTACAATCAGCACAGACATTTTTGGAAACACAACAATCACCATGAATCAGACATCTGAAATCTTGCGAAAACTTGGGAACTTACCCCAACTACTCACATACAAATTACATCGCAACTATCTACATACCAACCTTCAAGACATCATCGTAAATGAGTATCCAAGAAGCGGAGGTACATGGATAGCAAAACTAATATCTACCAGTACTCGCATTAATAAACTCACTCCATTCTCGCTCAAGAGGAGCGTACTTCACGAACACCTAATTGATTCATCCAATGCTAAACAGATATATGTATTGAGAGATCCTCGTGATGTAATCATCTCGAACTATTTTCACTGTTTTTTTACAAACGAAATGAACAACGCAGGTCGCGTTATAAAGATGAAGGAGGAGTTTTCGTTTGATAACTACGACAATGTAAAAGACAATCTCAAACAGTTCATTAGTCGTATGCTTACCAAGCCTTTTGCACCACCACTTCTCTTACAGGACTTTATTGACGCTGCACTATCCAACCCCAACGGCTTAGTCATCCGTTATGAGGATATGAAATTGACTCCGTTAGAGACAATGAGGCAGATAGTAGACTTTTATGAAATTGACCTTTCAGACGAAACACTGACAAGCGCTATTGAACAACATGACATTTCACATCATGCTACCGGCCGTCGTGATAGACATATTAGAAAGGGAATTATTGGAGACTGGAAAAACCACTTCAATGCAGATAGCGCCCAAGCATTCAATAATTTAGCTGGGAGACACCTAATCAAGCTAGGGTATGAAGAGGATGAATCATGGCTAAACCAAATTGAATAATACCAACCCGAACAACCCTAACCTCATCTCTATGCGACATCAAAAAAGGCTGCCGAAGCAGCCTTTTTTAACATTGAAGATGTAACTATCGTTCGAGCTGGAATCCCCAAATAGGATCGAGAAGCTCGCCAACACCGTCATAATCATCCTCGCTGGCCGCGACGAAGTTCTTGCGCTTAAAGGTCTCCAGCAGACCCGCGGCCTTTGCCAGACCCTCTTCACTCAGAAGCGCCGTGGTCAACTTTTCGTGAAGCTCCTCATCAACCTCATCGGTAATGGAGATGGTGCGTTCTGGGTAGCTGCGTTCAGGTGCGTAGAGCAATTTGAAGCCAGCCTGATCCATCTTTTCCCAGTGTTTATCACGAAGTACTGCTGCCTCGGCTTTGCCCGCCTTGAGACACTCGACCAGCCCCTTGAAGCCCTTCACCGAGAGCATTACTGGCTGACGCACCGGATTATCGAACTGTTGTAGGAAGGCCATAGTAAGCATGTTGGGTGATGCGAAAGAGCAGACCTTCTTGCCGCTCAATTTTTTGATGTCAGTAACACTAGAGCTCTCAGGCACCACCACTACGATTCGGATTGCGCCCGGCAGACGTACCAACGGTGCATGACCCAGCATCTCCATGCGCCAACCGACAAAGTGAGGACCATCAAAGACGATATCGTACTCACCCTCACGCATGTTATTGGTGTATTCGAGGTAGTTGCGAGCCGGTTCGATAGCGATCTTCTGTCCAGAGACCTCGCTCAGGTAATTAACCAGCGGCGTGTAGAGCTGCACCGTCTTCTCCGGCGAATGGGTCGGTGCGGTCGAGAAGACCAGCGCCTCCTCATCCTCCGCCTGTACGCCCTGTGAAACGGTGACAGCTACCGAGAGAAGTGCAAGAGAGAACCAGCGCGAGAAAAAGCTTCTTATCATTATCATCCCCATCCATCTTTATCTATTTTTATCGTGGTATCCGCCATCATTCAAAGACCCAATCCATGGCGGCGATTCCTATCAAATCGCGCGACATAGAACTGATACCGAGCGAGTTGTACACTTTTACCAATAATCGCTGTCCAAGGAAAGAGATGATTGCTACGCTCCCGGTAATAAGAAGAACCACCAGCCCTATGCAACGACTCATATACCTACTCACACTCTCAACAGCATTGCTGATCACTGCCTGCGGTGATCAGCAGGCCAATGGCGACAAAAAACGCCCCAAACAGGCGCATCTGGTCGAAACGATCGATGTCAGCCTTGAGACGGCGGGGCACCGCACCACCCTCACCGGCACCCTGCAGGCGCGCCGCCAGGTTGAGATACACAACCAGGAGGATGGTCGTATCGTTGAGCTACCTTTCTTTGAGGGTGATCAGATCAGCGAAGGCGATCGCCTCGTTAGCATGGAGCGCGATCTCCTCAAGGCACAGCTCGACAAGGCGAGCGCTACTCGCCGCCAGGCTGAACTTGATCTGAAACGCATTGAACGACTGGTAAAACAGAAGCTTGCCGCCGATGACCAACTGGCACGCACACGCACTGCGCTTGATGTCGCCCGCGCCGAGGAGCGAGTACTCGAGACACGCCTGCAGTACACCCTGATCAGCGCCCCCTTTGATGGCATTCTCAGCGCACGCCTCGCCTCACCCGGCGACATCGCACCTCGCCACACCCACCTGTTGACCCTGATCGACCCCGCCTCGCTGATTACGCGGGTAGCCGTCTCCGAACTGATGCTACCCGCACTGCAGACCGGCGATACGCTCGATGTACGCATCGATGCACTTGGTGAGCGCACCTTCCCCGGCACTATCCTCCGCATCCACCCCACCCTTGATGAGCAGAGTCGTCAGGGCATTATAGAAGTTGAGATCAAACCCGTTCCCGCTGGTGCGCGTGCCGGTCAGCTCTGTCGTATCACCCTCAGCACCAATCTCGCCGAACGACTGCTGCTACCAGCCACCGCAATCCAGAGTGGTCGTAGCGGCAGTTTCGTCTACCGTGTCGATGGCGAAGGCAAGGCTCGGCAGGTTGAGGTGGTCACGGGAATTCATCTCGGCAACCGTATCGAGATTCTCGACGGACTCGGCGCGGGCGACCAGATCATCACACGCGGTTTTCTCGGTCTACGTCCCGGCAAGGCAGTCATCGAACCCGGCAAATCGAAACCAGAGAAGGGTAAGGCAGCAAACTAGTGGCTACCATTCAGCGCGCCATCTCTGAACGAAGCGGCGGTCTCGCTGCCTGGGCGATACGCCATCCGATCGGCATCATCATGCTGGTATTAGCGCTAGTGGTTCTGGGCATGACCGCCCTGCAGCGCCTTGCCGTCGATCTGTTGCCGCATCTGATCTACCCCGAAGTAAGAGTACGGATTCTCGACAGCGGCGTCCCCGCCAAGGTGATGGAAGACCGTGTTACCCGCCAGCTTGAAGAGCAGCTGGCAATCACTGAGGATGCGATCAGCGTCCAGTCGCGCACCACTGAGGGACGCTCCTCAGTCGACCTCACCTTCCCCTACGGAAAAGATATCGACCTGGCGCTGCGCGATGCCAGTACCCGTCTCGACCGAGCCAAACGCTTTCTGCCCGATACCATCGATGCACCGGTGATCTACAAACGCGACCCGGCGCAGATCGCGATACTCGAATTCATTATCAGCTCCAATGAACGCAGTACCGTCGAGCTGCGCAGCTGGACCGACTACACCTTCTCCAAGTGGTTCCTCAATCTGCCGGGGGTCGCGGCGGCTGAGGTCGGTGGTGGACTGGTACGCGAGATCCAGATACTGCCCGACCAGGGACGTCTTGAAGGACTGGGGCTAAAACTCGACGACCTTATCGGCACCCTCGAGGAGGGCAACCTGGAGGCACCGGGGGGGCGTCTCTACCTACCGCAGCGTGAACTGCCGACCCGCACCAGCGCACGCTTCACCTCCATCGAGCAGATCACTGCCCTGCCGATAAGTCTGCCCGATGGCAGCACCATTCGCCTCGATGAGGTCGCTCAGGTGGTCGACAGCCACGAGGATGAACGACTACGGGTACGCCTCAATGACCGCCCTGGCCTCAAGCTCTCAATTCAGAAACAGCCCGGCGCCAATACCCTTGATGTCGCCGAGATGGTCCACACACGCCTCGACTGGCTCCGCTCGCAGCAGCTAATTCCCGAGGATATCGTCATCGAGGCGGTCTCCGATCAGAGCATCTACGTCAGTCAGGCGGTCAACAATACGGTCATTGCTGCTAGCAGTGGTGCGCTGCTGGCGATGATTGTCGTCTACCTCTTTCTTGGCAGCCTGCGCCGCACCCTGATCATCGGCAGTGTGATTCCAATTGCCGTCTCAGCAACTTTTATATTGATGGACGTCGGTGGACTGACCCTCAATATCATGACCCTGGGTGGCCTGACCGTCGGTATCGGAATGCTGGTCGATAACACCATCGTGATGCTGGAGAACATCTACCGCCATCAGCGCGAGGGGGAGCGGTGGGATGAGGCAGGCCGCCATGCTGCCGGTGAAATCAACAGCGCCATCGTCGCCTCCACCTCAACCAACCTCGCGGCGATCCTCCCCTTTCTCTTCATTAGCGGTCTGATCGGGCTACTATTTCGCGAGCTGATCTTCACCATCTCGGCGGCGATCTTCGCCTCACTACTGGTAGCACTCACGCTGGTACCCTCACTTGCGGTGCGGGTGCCCCTCGGTCAGATCAGTCCTCTGCGAAAACACATCGATACCCTGATCAGGGCGCTGCAACTACGCTACGGCAACACCCTGGAGCGAGTCATCGCGAGCACTGGACGCAGAGTGTTCATGGTCGCACTCTTCTGTTCCGCCCTCTTCATCTCGCTGCAGGGCATCCTTGGCGAGAATCAGACCTTCCTGCCGCGCCTTGATGATGGCAACGTCAACATCCACATCACCGGTGACAGCGGCATCACCATGACTGAGATGGATCAGCAGGTCGCCACCATTGAGGCGCTACTCAATGAGCAACCCGAGGTGGTCTCAATCTTCTCTACCGTCGGTGGTTTTATCTTTGGTCGCTCACAGTATGAGTCGAGTAATCGCGGCAGCCTGGTGGTACAGCTCACACCACGCAGTCAACGCGACAGCAACACCGATAGCTGGGTGGCGAAGATGCGCAAACTGGTCGCCAAACAGCAGCTGCCCGGCATTAAGGTGCGCATCCGAACCCGAGGGGTACGCGGCATCCGCATCAGCAGCGGCGATGACGACATCAGCATGCGCCTGCAGGGACCCGACCTTGATCGACTCGATGAGCTCGCCTATCAGATCGTAGATCAGCTGCAGGGGGTTGAGGGTATCAGCAACCTGAGCCACTCCTCTGAGGAGCTGCGCCAGGAGCTGGCAGTCACCATTGATCGTGACCGCGCTGCTACCCTGGGGCTAAGTGCCAAAGAGATCTCCGATGCGATCCAACTCGCTATCACCGGGCGTATCGTCACCGACTATCTTGAGGGCGACCGCAGCTACGATATCCGCGTACGACTTCCACGCAGCGAGATCAGCGGTATCGAATCGCTTCAGCAACTCCTGCTCTACACCAATAATGGCGAACAGCAGGCGATCCATCTGCGTGAGGTGGCACAGATCGCGCTGGTCCCTGCCGCCGCTCAGATCATGCGCGACAACCAACAGCGCATCGTCGAGGTAAGCGCATCACTAAGTGGCAGCGCCACGCTGGGCGAGGTGTTGCAGCATATCGATTCACGACTCAGCGAACTTCAGCTACCCGAGGGTTACGTGATCTACGAAGCGGGCGCCTCTGAAACCCTTAAACGCGGTCAGACAACCACCACCATGCTGCTCGGTCTGGCGCTATTTCTCGTCTTTGTGGTGATGGCGGTCCAATATGAGTCGCTACGTAATCCACTGATCATCCTGCTCGCCATCCCCTTCACCCTGATCGGTGTCGCCACCGGCATCAATGCGCTTGAGCTGCCCCTTTCAATGCCGGTCTGGCTCGGGGTGATCATGCTGGTCGGTATTGTGGTCAACAACGCCATCGTGCTGGTGGAGACCATTGAGCTGTTGCGGCAACAGGGAAGCCTGCTGCTGGAGGCGATTGTTGAGGCGGCTCGCATCCGCCTGCGCCCTATCCTGATGACCACCCTCACCACCATAGTCGGCCTGCTTCCGTTAGCACTCGGGCTCGGTGAAGGGGCTGAGATGCTACGCCCTCTGGCGGTCTGCATCGTCTTTGGTCTCTCCTTCTCGGCACTTGTAACCCTCTTTCTGCTACCTGCTATCTATCACATACTGCACAGCGACAACGAGGCTGCATACCAGCGCTGAGGATCGTGCTATATCTATAGTCAGCCACACCTATTGAGAATGGAGATCACATGAGTACACCCGAGATACGAGACGATCCACTCTACCAGCTACTACGTCACGGTAAGGTCGAAGAGTTCAATGAACAGATCCGTGCCGGTGCAACGTGTGATCTCACCGGCGCAGACCTACGCGGACTCGATCTGCGGGGAATGATTGCCGACGGCCTTGATCTCTCTGACAGCTACCTGCGCCAGTCGGATCTGCGCGGCATCGATTTCCGAAACTGCAACATACGAGGCACCAGTCTGTTTGGCGCCAAAATCTCCGGTACCTACTTCCCCAAGGAGCTACGCGCGGAAGAGATTACCCTCTCTCTGTTACACGGTATTCGCATACGTTACGAGGATCAATCGGAGCGGTAATTTGCCAGCAGGTCGATTTGGCTTGCATACCAGAAGGGCGAACCTTTCATCTCACCGTAACCCTTTCCAAGGGCCTGCTCTGCACGCTGTAGTAACGCTCGACTCTTTAACCGTTTGGCGACCTGTAGCGTCACCTTTAGCAGCCGCGATGAGGGTGATCCGATCGGTCCATCACTCACCACCTGTTCTGCCACACCGAATGGGACCAGCGCTTCCGCCTGCAACTGCCACCCCTGCTCGGTCATGAAGTCACGCCATGCTCGACGCAACACTCTTTCCGCCAGTTTTAGATAGCGCTCTGAATGAGTCACCTTCGCCCATGAGGCCAGTCCCTCAGCGACTGCGGCGTAATCGCCCAGTACCGCGCGACCAACACGCTGCTGGCGCGAAGCCATCCTGAAGAGCTGCTGACCATCCCACTGGCGTGTTGCCAGGAACTCGGCCAACCCCTCGGCCGCTGCGCGATACTCTTTGCGGTCACTCACCATGACAGCTCGACTCAGCGCCGTCAGCAGCAGCCCATTCCACTCCGCAATCTGTTTAACATCACGTGGAAACTGTTCCAGGCGACGATGTTTTATCAGTTTGCTACGCGCACTCATCAACCGTTGTTGTGCCTGCCGCTCACTGAGCCCAAGACTGATTGCCGCTACGGTCAACATCACTGTCTGACGTGGAAGCTGTTCGGCCGCACCACTCAGATCGACGCCCCAGTAGCGCTTTAACAGCTGCCACTCATCAGCACTCAGCAACCGCTGCATCTCCTTACGCCAGAAGTAGGCACCACCCTCCTCGCCTAGCTCATCGACCGCCGAGAGGCTGGCGATGTAGGCACCATCACCCGCCATCTCACGCAGCACAAAATTGAGTGTATCGAGCCCTACCTCGCGATAGTACGGCTCTTCTAACAGCACCGCTGCCTCAAGATAGAGGTCGGCCAACTGCGCATTATCGTAGAGCATCTTCTCGAAGTGGGGTATCTGCCAACCGGGGTCTACGGTGTAACGGAAAAAGCCGCCACCGACCTGATCACGCAGACCCGCAGCAGCCATCTGTTTAAGTGTCAGATGGAGAAATGCCTCAAGCGCTGAGTCAGTGGCCTTTGCATTGGCGTGCAGAATGGTCCGTAGCTGGGGTACCGAGGGAAACTTGCTCTGATTTCCAAAACCGCCCTCAAACTCGTCCCAGTGGTCATCCAGCTGCTGCAGGAATCGCTGCTGCAGCTCTGCAGCCCCATCCTCAGGCATCGGCTCTTGCGCCTCACTGGCCTCGGCCTGCATTGCCCTGGCAGCTGTTTCAGCCATTCGTGCCAGCGATTGATGTTCACTCACCCAACGTCCCTGCAATCCCTCAAGCAGCCGTTTGAAGGTGGGCTGCGGCTGGTAGACAGTACCGACAAGTGGATTGCCCGCAGGGGTGATAAAGACGTTAAGCGGCCAGCCACCGCGCCCTTCGGTGCGCTCAACAAAACCCATCAACCACTCATCCAGCGCCGGCTGCAGCTCTCGGTCGACCTTCACGGCAATGAAGTAGCGGTTTAGCAGCGCAGCCACGGCGGGATCACGGAAGCTCTCCTTCTGCATTACATGGCACCAGTAGCAGGCGAAATAGCCCACTGAGACAAACAGCAACTTATTCTCGCGACGCGCACGCTCAAGCACCTCTGGCCCCCACGCCTGCCACTCAACAGGGTCTTCAGCGTGCATGGCTAGATAGGGAGAGGGGTGACCGGCCAGGGTGTTGGCCGCGTTAAGCAGCGGTAGATAGAGCAGGAGTAGTAGAATTGCGATCAGACGCATGGCGCGGCCTCAATGAAATAGCTCGATAGGGTGAGCCTAGCAGCTGGGTATGCGGGGTGTGAGGAGCGTGGGGTGGGTGGAGTGCGCCCTGAGCGAAGCGAGAAAGTCTCCTTGGTGTAAAGAGAAACCCACCAAGGGCGCAGCAGTTAAGTTCTTGGGCATATATTGGGTATCACTTCGTTCAACCCAAGCTACGACTAACTCTTCTTTGGCGTCTCTTCCTCATCGTCGTCGTAAAACGCCTCTTCGGCCTCAATGCGGTCGAGCTCTTCGTCCATCTCTTCGTCGCTCATCGGTGTAAAACGCGCCTCACCGGACTCATCAACGTCGCTCTCCGCCTCTGGATCGATCAACCCCTCATCAATCTCACGTTTACGTTTGCGCTTGACCAGGATGCGTGAGTACCAGACTCCGACCTCAAACAGAATCCACATCGGAATCGCCAGCAGGGTCTGAGAGAAGATATCGGGCGGGGTGAGCAGCATGCCAAAGATAAAGGCGAAGACGATCACATAGGGGCGTTTCTCGGTCAGACTTTCCGGGGTCGTCATACCGGTCGTGACGAGCAGAATGGTGGCAATCGGCACCTCAAAGGCGAGACCGAAGGCGAAAAAGAGCTTCAGTACGATCTCCAGATAGCGTCCAATGTCGGGCATCATCTGCGCCCCTTCCGGTGTGTAGCCAACCAGGAATGGGAACATGATCGGGAAGACGACAAAGTAGGCAAAGGCCATGCCAGCATAGAAAAGCAGCGAGCTAGAGGCCATTAGTGGGAATACCAGCTGGCGCTCGTGCGTATAGAGGCCCGGTGCGATGAAGCCCCAGACCTGGAGCAGGATGAAGGGCATCACGATGTAGATCGAGAGAACCAGGGTCAGCTTCATCGGCGTAAAGAAAGCGTCGATCGGGCCGGTGACGATCATCGTCGAACCGGTCGGCAGACTCTCCAGCAACGGTCCCGCCACAATCACATAGATATCGTTAGCAAAGGGAAAGAGGCCAAGAAAGAGGACCAGTATCGCTAATACAACCCGTAGTAGGCGATCGCGTAGTTCAAACAGGTGGGAGACGAAGGGTTGTTCGTTGACCTGGTCGTCAGGCGTAGCGCTGTTCTCACTCATTTAGCGCTCGACTCCTCACTCGTAGGCTCTTTTGTCTCAGGGCTGTTGCCGCTCTTATCGTCCGACTTGGACGATATATCGGCCAGGGTATCGGCGATCTCATCACCATCGAGAATCTCAAGATTCTCATCCAGTGCCGCCTCATCGAGTGCGGTGCTGGTCTCATCGTAGATCTCGTGCAGACCACTGCTATCGGCCTGCTCCTTCATCATGCGCTGTAGATCTTCCGCCTTAATCTCACGATCGATATCGGCCTTCACCGAGGAGACAAAATAGCGTGCCTTGCCGAACCAGTGACCGGCGGTACGCGCCACTTTGGGCATGCGTTCAGGACCGACGACCAGCAGCAGTACGACGCCGATCAGAGAGAGCTCCATGAAACCGATATCAAACATGGTCTAGTTACCCAGCGAGGAGTTTATTGGTGGATATAACGCGCAGCAGCTGCTTAGGCGTTTTTATCCTTCTCCTCTTCGGTGACCTCACCCTCGATGATGTTATCGGACTTCTCATCGATCTTGGCCTGCTTAGCCTCGCCCTCCCCATCCTTCACCGCGCTCTTAAAGCTCTTGATCGCACCACCGAGATCGCCACCCACATTACGCAGCTTCTTGGTACCGAACAGCAGCAGTACGATGACCAGAACGATAACCAGTTGCCAGATGCTAAAACCCATAATTAATTTCCTTCAGTTGTGTCAGAAGCCCGGCAGGTCGTCGCCGCCAAGCAGGTGAATATGGAGATGGAAGACCTCTTGGCCACCACCCTTACCGGTGTTGATAATGGTACGAAAACCGGTCTCTAGCCCTTCGCGCGCCGCCAGCTCTGGCAGCAGTCGCAACATGTGCGCCATCAGCGCATCGTGCTCACTATTAATACCATTTAAACCCGTAACATGAATACGG
Organism: Solemya pervernicosa gill symbiont; assembly: GCF_002020875.1. Lineage (NCBI taxonomy): Bacteria > Pseudomonadati > Pseudomonadota > Gammaproteobacteria > Solemya pervernicosa gill symbiont. Next base: position 20,118 of record NZ_MPRL01000015.1, read on the forward strand.
GGAATTACCAGAAGATGCACTTTCGCCTTCGGGTTGATATCACGAAACACCACCACCTGATCGTCCTGATGGACAATATCAGCCGGTATCTCACCTGCAACGATCTTACAGAAGAGGCAGTCGCTCATTTGTTACCCCGACTCGCCTTCTCTTCAATCCCTGAGAGTCCGAAACGGCGATCAAGTTCATCGAGTACGGCGTGGTGGTCGATATCGAGATGTTTGAGCATCACCAGGGTATGGAACCAGAGATCAGCCGTTTCATAGACCACCTGCTGTTCAACCCCATCCTTGGCGGCGATCACCGTCTCGGTCGCCTCCTCACCCACCTTTTTCAGGATCGAGTCGAGGCCCTTGGCGTAGAGAGAGGCGACATAGGAGCTATCGGGCTCCGCCTGCTTGCGTGCCTCTAGTACCTCGGCGAGTCGATCGAGTACGTCACTCATGCTATTTACCGTAGATATCCTTGGGATCTTTAAGCACCGGATCGGCCTCAGTCCAGTGTCCTGCATCGAGTCGTTTATAAAAGCAGCTGCGTCGTCCGGTATGGCAGGCGATATCACCGATCTGATTCACCTTCATCAGCAACACATCACTATCACAGTCGACACGAAACTCTTTGACCTGCTGCACATGGCCCGACTCTTCGCCCTTGCGCCACAGCTTGCCGCGTGAACGTGACCAATAGATGGCACGTCCCTCTTCAACTGAAAGCGCCAGCGATTCACGGTTCATCCAGGCAAACATCAGGATCTCGCCCGTCTCAGCATCCTGGGCAATTGCGGGTAGCAGACCGTCACTATCCCACTTAATCTCGTCGAGCCAGGCGCTGCTCATCTAGAGTCGCACCTCGATACCGGCGCTCTGCATGCGATGCTTGCACTCCTCAACGGTGTGCTCGCCGAAGTGGAAGATACTTGCCGCCAGCACCGCATCGGCGTTGCCTTCGGTCACCCCCTCGACCATGTGGTCAAGGTTACCGACACCGCCCGAGGCGATTAGCGGCACGCGCACCACACGACTGATGGCGCGGTAGAGCTCATTATCAAAACCAATCTTGGTGCCATCGCGATCCATGCTGGTGACCAGCAGCTCACCGGCGCCAAAGTCGACCATCTTCTCGGCCCACTCCAGTGCATCGATTCCGGTTGGCTTGCGACCACCGTGGGTAAAGATCTCCCAGCGTAGCGGCTCACCCTCTGCGCTAACACGCTTGGCATCAATCGCCACTACGATGCACTGCGAGCCAAATTTCTCGGCCGCCTCTTTAACAAATTCAGGGTTAAACACCGCTGCGGTATTGATACCGACCTTGTCGGCGCCGGCGTTAAGCATGCGACGAATATCGTCGACGTTGCGAATCCCACCACCGACGGTTAGCGGAATAAAGACCTGTCCGGCCACCTGCTCGACCACGTGTACGATCGTCTCACGGTCATCGGAAGAGGCGGTAATATCGAGAAACACCAGCTCATCGGCACCCTGCTCGTCGTAGCGACGAGCAATCTCGACCGGATCACCCGCGTCACGGATTTCGACAAACTGTACGCCCTTCACCACACGACCATTGTCGACATCGAGACAGGGGATAATGCGTTTTGCGAGTCCCATCTGAATTAGTCGGCCGCCAGCTCATCGGCGAGCTGCTGACCTTCAACAAAGTCGAGCGTACCTTCATAGATGGCACGGCCGGTGATCGCACCAGTAATACCCTCATCAGCGACCTTGGCCAGATCACGAATATCATCGAGATTGGTGATACCGCCCGAGGCGATCACCGGAATATGGATCGAACCAGCCAGCTTGGCGGTCGCCTCAACATTGACACCGTTCATCATGCCGTCTCGGCCGATATCGGTATAGATGATTGCTTCAACACCGTCTGACTCGAAGTGCTGCGCCATGTCGATCACATCGTGGTGGGAGAGCTTCGACCAGCCATCAATCGCCACCTTGCCATCTTTGGCATCGAGGCCGACGATGATGTGGCCGGGGAAGTCGAGACAGAGATCGTTGACAAAATGCGGCGCACTGACCGCCTTGGTGCCGATAATCACATACTGCACACCAATATCGAGGTAGGACTGTACCGTCTCCTCATCGCGAATACCGCCGCCAATCTGGATCGGCAGATCGGGGAATGCCTCGGCAATGCGGCGCACCACATCTCCGTTAACCGGCTTGCCGGCAAAGGCACCGTTCAGGTCGACCAGGTGCAGGCGCCGTGCGCCCTTCTCCACCCACTGCGCGGCCATCTCCACCGGATCATCGGCAAAAATAGTCTCATCTTCCATCTTGCCCTGACGCAGGCGCACACACTTACCGTCTTTGATATCGATCGCGGGAATTAAAAGCATCTCAACATCCTCTCCAACTTTTGAAGATTATCATTATGGGTCTCAGTCACTCTCACCATTCCAACGCAGGAAGTTGGCGTAGAGCTGCAGTCCGGCGTGCTGACTCTTCTCTGGGTGAAACTGTACTGCAAACAAATTGCCACGCGTTACCGCTGAGGTAAATTGGGTACCGTAGTCAGAACTCGCGGCCGCCAGCGACTCATCGGCCACCTCTACATAGTAGCTGTGTACGAAGTAGAAGCGGCTATCCTGGGCAATCTCACGCCACATCGGATGCGCTACCCGCTGGTGAACCTGATTCCAGCCCATGTGGGGAATCTTCAGCTCCGCGGTAGCAGTTGCATCGAAGGCATCACCAAAGTAACGCACCCGACCCGGCAGCATACCGATACACTCAACGCCGCCGTTCTCCGCGCTCTCATCAAGCAGCGCCTGCATACCCACGCAGACACCAAGCAGTGGTTTATTCTCAGCCACCTCGCGCACCACCTGATCGATGCCGAGACGTTTGATCTCACCCATACAGTCACGGATGGCACCAACACCCGGCAGAACCACGCGGTCGGCTTTGAGGATCTGCGCGGGGTCGCTTGTAACCAGCACACGCTCGCCATCGGCGACATGCTCCAACGCCTTGGAGACGGAGTGGAGGTTACCCATACCATAATCGATGACTGCGACGGTGCTCATAACGGGTCCAGAGATATTGTGGCTTAGAGACTGCCCTTGGTCGATGGCAACTGGTCACCCATGCGGCTATCTGACTCAATCGCCATGCGAACTGCACGCCCAAACGCCTTGAAGATCGTCTCGGCGATGTGATGACTGTTCACACCACACAGACTATCGATGTGCAGCGTTACCAAGGCGTGGTTAACAAAACCCTGGAAGAACTCGTGGAAGAGATCGGTCTCAAAATCACCGATAGAGGCACGCGGAAACGAGACCCCGTACTCCATGCCGGGTCGGCCTGAGAAGTCGATTACAACGCGGGAGAGCGCCTCATCGAGCGGCACATAGGCGTGACCATAGCGATAGATACCTTTTTTATTACCCAGCGCCTGGGCAAAGGCCTGGCCGAGGGTAATACCGATATCTTCAGCGGTGTGGTGTCCATCGATGTGCAGATCACCCTTGGCTTCGATCTCGAGATCGATCAGACCGTGGCGTGCCACCTGGTCGAGCATATGCTCAAGGAAAGGGAGTCCAGTATCGAACTGTGACTTTCCGCTGCCATCCAGGTCGATCTTGACCGTAACCTGGGTTTCGAGCGTCTCGCGATTTACGGTGGCCTTACGTTCAGCCATAGCTCTCTTCTCTGCGCTAGTAGGGGCAATCTGCCCCGAGGAAAAATTAAAGCGTAAGCATACCCGGAACCGTCGCGGCGGGAAACACACTAACCTATATTATGAACCACAATTGATTAACCCTGCTGCATCTGTTGGAATGTGTGCAGCAGAATCGAGCAGAAACCCCACATCATGAGCGCACCCAAAGAGAAAAAAGTCGTTGATCTCACAGGTCTGAATGTCGCTTGCAAGGATTGCAGCCTGCATCAGCTCTGCCTGCCGACCGGTATCAGTAAAGATGATATGGATCGCATCGACGAGATCATCCGTCGCCGTCGTCCGATCGCCCGCGGTGAGACGCTGTTTCGTGCGGGTGACTCGTTTCACTCCATCTACGCAGTGCGCTCCGGTTCGATCAAGACCTATACACCCAACCGTGACGGCCTCGAGCAGGTGACCGGTTTCCATCTCCCAGGTGAGATGGTCGGACTCGATGCCATCAGTGACGGCGCCCACCCCTGCACCGCCAAGGCGCTGGAGACCGCCAGCCTTTGTGAAATACCGTTCGATGAGCTGGAAATCCTGAGTCACGGTATCCCCAGCCTGCAGCGCCAACTACTCAAGATCATGAGTCGCGAGATTCTGCACGATCACAACCTTCTAATGTAAATCGGCAAGAAGAGCGCCGAGGAGCGCCTTGCCAGCCTGCTGCTCAGCCTCTCTGATCGACTGCAGCAGCGCGGCTTCTCCGCCCACAAATTCAACCTCAGCATGTCTCGCAACGATATTGGCAACTATCTCGGCCTCGCGGTTGAGACCGTCAGTCGCCACTTCAGCCGTTTTTGCGATCAGCACCTGCTGACGGTCAATCGTCGCAGTATTCAGATCAACGATCTTGAAAAACTGAAAGAGACGGCGGGTGAGCTGCTGCCCCAGTCAGAGCCCACCTTCCCAGTGCACACCCGCTAAAGCCTCGCCATGAGCAAGCATGCTAAACCCCTGATTCTCGACCACTGTAACCATAAACACACCTCCAACGAGGTTGCCTGTGATCTCTGCGCGCTCTATGGCATCTGTCGTGTAGCTGGCCTGGAAAGCGACGACCTGGAGCAGCTAGACAAGGTCGTTAAACGCCGTGAAACAGTAAAGCGCGGGGCGGTCCTGTTTGAGGAGGGTGAGCCCTTCCACGCCATCTACGCGATCAAGTCTGGATCGTTCAAGAGCAGCTGCGGCAGCCAGGATAAACGACCTCGCGTTACCGCCTTCCACTTTTCCGGTGAGTTGATCGGGCTCGATGCAATACAGGCTGGCCACTACACCTACAGCGTCACCGCACTGGAAGCGAGCAGCATCTGTCGTCTCGAATTCGACCAGCTAGAGCAGCTCGGCGAACAGCTACCCGCCTTTCAGCAAGAGCTGATTGCCACCCTTAGCGGTCAGCTTTCGCAGCTACAGATCACCGCGCTGATTAATCAGCAGATAGCCAACAAACGCCTCGCCACCTTCCTTCTCGATCTCTCAGTCCGTTTTGCAGAACGAGAGATGCCCGCCTCCACCTTCCGTCTCAGCATGTCGCGCAGCGATATCGGCAACTACCTTGGTCTCGCCGTGGAAACAATCAGCCGTCTCTTTTCGCAACTTCAGGAGCAAAAGGTGCTCGATGTAAAAAACCGCATGATCGAGATCCTCGATCCGGCGGCACTAAGAAAGATCGCCCTCTAACTACCCCCTTCTGAATAGACGTATGAACGACCGGAAACGGTCGATGACACCCTTTATTGTTGTAAGTTCGCAACAAAATAGGGCAAATAGCCAGTTAATTGACAAATATCAATGTTCTGATATCTTTCCAGTCGCTATTATCCCCTTCCGGTATATGGGATAGTTACCACCATAGGTATACAATACCGCGTGCATTGGGTAGGGGCAGCGCAATATTCCTTTTGCAAAATCACGAAACACCCATAGCAGAACAAGAAGTTACAAGGGAATACTCATGTCGATTACTCCATGTAAGCTCACTCGAAAAACGAGGCTACATGGAGTGGTCGATAGAGCGGCCTGAATTTCTTTGAGGCGACCTGAATAACGCATCATTTTGGTGCGATTTCCGTTCGAAGCTAATCTCGAACGTCATTCTGGGAGCCAACACCATTTATTTAAGTAGTACTAGGCAGTAAATCAGCAACACAACTTTTAGTAGCAACAACCTGTAAAGGAGGCATCTCGTGGAAGCGACGCAAGACCAGAAGTATAACTTCGAGGTCGTCAGATGGTTCACCGTCATGGCGATCGTCTACCTCGTCGTGGGCACCCTGGTGGGTGTTTACGTAGCATCAGAGCTGGCATGGCCAGTTCTTAACCTGGATATGGCTGAATTGAGCTTTGGGCGTCTACGTCCTCTGCACACCAATGCCGTTATCTTCGCTTTCGGTGGCTGTGCCCTGATGGCGACATCGTTCTATAGCGTACAGCGTACCTGTGGCGTTTCACTGTTCAGCAACAAGCTGGCATGGTTCGTCTTCTGGGGCTGGAACCTGATCATCGTTTCTGCAGTTATCACCCTGCCACTGGGCATCACCCAGGGTAAGGAGTATGCAGAGCTGGAGTGGCCAATTGACCTTGCGATTGCCGTTGTCTGGCTGGTCTATAGCTTCAACTTCCTGATGACCATCCACCAGCGCAAGAGCAGCCACATCTATGTGTCGAACTGGTTCTTCCTCGGCATGATGGTGATGATCACCTACCTGCACGTGGTTAACAGCCTCGCGATCCCTGTCGGTCTGTTCAAATCCTACTCGGTATTCTCCGGTGTACAGGATGCGATGATCCAGTGGTGGTACGGCCATAATGCCGTAGGCTTCTACCTCACTGCAGGCTTCCTCGGCATCATGTACTACTTCGTACCGAAGCAGGCTGGTCGTCCGGTCTTCTCATACCGCCTCTCAGTTATCCACTTCTGGGCACTGATGTTCGGTTATGTATGGCTGGGTGCTCACCACCTTCAGTACACCGCTCTTCCAGACTGGACCGGTTCTCTGGGTGCGGCTGTCTCACTCGCGATGATCATTCCTTCTTGGGGTGGCGCGGTGAACGGTATGATGACCCTCTCCGGAGCCTGGGATAAGCTGCGTACTGACTACGTTCTGCGCTTCCTGATCATGTCTCTCGCCTTCTATGCCATGTCGACCTTCGAGGGTCCGGTCATGTCATCGAAGACCGTTAACGCCCTCTCTCACTACACCGACTGGACCGTTGGTCACGTACACTCCGGTGCACTGGGTTGGGTTGCAATGGTTGCCTGCGGCGCGCTTTACCATATGGTAATGAAGCTGTGGAACACCGATATGTACTCCTCCAAGCTGGTTAACCTCCACTTCTGGCTCGCCACCATCGGTGCCGTAGTCTACATCATCGCGATGTGGGTATCGGGCATCATGCAGGGTCTGATGTGGCGTAGCTACGACGAGTTCGGCACCCTGACCTACACCTTCGCCGAGTCAGTAGCAGCGATGCACCCCTACTACGCGATGCGTGCCATTGGCGGCATGATCTACTGGTTGGGCGGCGCCATCATGCTCTACAACGTCGTTATGACCATCCGTCAAGCAGCAGGCGCACGTGACACCAGTGCAGCCCCCGCTAACGCCTAAGCCGGAAAGGAGCGAATAACAATGGCAAATCAGATTCATTCAACCAAGCTGCAGGATACGATCGAACGTAAAGTGTTCGTAATGCTCGTATTCCTGCTCGTCCTGCTCTCTGTCGGCGGTATCGTCGAGATCGTGCCCCTCTTCTACCTGAAGGACACGATGGAGCATAACAAGAGCCCTGAGATCGCATGGGAGCGTGGCGACAAGTCATTCAACGACTGGAAGGCAGGCGACGGTGTTCGTCCCTACACTCCGCTCGAGCTGGCTGGCCGTGACGTCTACATCCGTGAAGGCTGCTACACCTGCCACTCACAGATGATTCGTCCCTTCCGTGATGAAAAGGAGCGTTATGGTCACTACTCACTCGCTTCCGAGTCGATGTATGACCACCCCTTCCAGTGGGGCTCTAAACGTACCGGTCCTGACCTCGCCCGCGTTGGTGGTAAGTACTCCGACGACTGGCACATCCGCCACCTGCGCGCTCCGCGTTCTGTGGTTCCGGAGTCGGTCATGCCCAACTACCCGTGGTTTGATGAGAACATCATCGATGGCGATGCTCTGGCAGCCAACATGGGTGGCCTGAGAATGGTAGGTGTTCCATACACCGACGCCGACATCGCCTCTGCAGCCGCTGAAGTTCAGGGCAAGACAGAGATGGATGCGATGGTCGCATACCTGCAGGTCATGGGCACCATGGTCAAGTTCGACGAGACCAAGGACTATCGTGAGTAATCTGAGCGAATATTTTGATACGGACTGGGCGTCGATGACGCTCAACGACTGGGTCGGTTTGATCGTCACAGTCGGTATCTTCCTCCTTATGATCTGGGCCTACGTCTATACGTTCCACCCAGCGAATAAGGAGAAGCTTGAGTCCCAAAAACATATTCCGCTTGATGACGACCGTTTTGATACGGAGGAAAAGAAATGAGTGAAAATAACCCGTTCCCAGGTGAAAACAACACCGGGCATATCTGGGATGACAATCTGCGCGAGCTTCTGAATGAACCACCAGGATGGTGGCGTATCGGTTTCCATGCCAGCTGGATCTGCGTGGTGCTATACACCATCTGGTACCCCTCATGGCCACTGATCGACGGCCACTTCAAGGGTGTCAGCGGCTGGACTTCAATTGGTGAGTACAAAGAGGATCTCAGCGCCATCGAAGAGATTCGTGCTCCCTACGAGGCGAAACTGCAGGGCATGTCAGCAGCCGCTATCCTGGCCGATGACGAGCTCTCCAGCTACGTCAGTGCATCTGCCAAGGTACTGTTCGGTGACAACTGTGCAGCCTGTCACGGCAGCGGCGGCCAGGGTGGTCCTAACTTCCCTGTTCTGGCCGATGATGACTGGCTCTACGGTGGTAGCATCGATGCCATCCAGGCCAGCATCAGCAATGGTCGCCAGGGCATGATGACCGCCCACGGCAAGACCCTCAGCAGCGACGAGGTCGATTCACTGGCCCAGTCTATCGTTGATGGCAATGTCACCGGCAATGCGCTCTACATGGGCAAGGCATGTTTCGCCTGTCACGGTGCAGATGGCAAGGGTATGGCCGCACTCGGCTCTGCCAACCTGACCGATAGTATCTACCGCTTTGCTGGCGATCAGCTCGAGAGCGTCAAGTACACCATCAGCCACGGTGTTAACGACCCTTCAGATGCTGAGACCCGCAACGCTGTAATGCCGAAGTTTGGTGACAAGCTGAGTGAGACCGACATCAAGAAGCTGGCAGTCTATGTCCGTAAGATGGGCGGCGGTCAGTAAGAGCCAAGGATTGGGGCTACGGCGGCTAACGCCCTGTAGCCCCACTTCTCAACCTGATATTTGGGAGTGACAAACTATGAGTGATTGGGTAGCAATTGGTTCCTACATCAGCGTAGCTGTATCTATCGTCGTCTTCGTATTTCTAGTAGTAAAAGTACGTAAGCTGATGAATACGGACAAATCCGACGACTAGTAACCGGAAAGGGGGCTTCTAGCCCCTTTTCTTATTAAGTACGTGCTAATATACCTAGGTCGGGATATCCCGTTTGAGTTAGCACGTAGTACGACCTTTCAGCGGCATGCTGAAAAGCCCTCAAGGGGGTTTTCCACCATTCTGTTGTAACCAAATTCCCACGCTGCAGTCCATTCGGTGCTGCGGCTTCTGGAGGCGACTGTGAGCGAGCAAGAGAAGCGAGTTGATCAGGGCGGTGTCGACGCCCTCTATGAGGAGTCGACCCACTGGCACGTCAATACCGGCGAAGAGACGATCCACGCCAAACGCATGCCCGGCATGTGGCGTAACCTGAAGTGGCTCAGCTCCACGGTCTGGATCTTCTTCTTCCTCGGCCCCTATCTGCGCTGGGATGATCGCCAGGCGATTCTGCTCGATATCCCCAACGAGAAGTTCCACATCCTCAACATCACCATCCTGCCACAGGATGTCTGGATGCTGGCACTGGTACTGCTCTTTTTCTCCATCCTACTCGCCGCCGTCACCTCGGTTGCCGGACGCGTCTACTGCGGCTTCTTCTGCTTCCAGACCATCTGGACCGATATCTACACCCTGATTGAGGAGAAGCTTGAGGGTGGACCTGCCAAACGGCGCAAGCTGGAGAAGGCACCGTGGGATCTGAACAAGATCCGTATCAAGACGATCAAACACACCCTGTGGCTGCTGATTGGCGCACTCACCGGCGTCACCTTCGCCGCCTGGTTCACCGATGCCTACGACCTCTGGATCGGCTACTTCACCTTCACCGCACCGACGGTGGCCTGGACCGTGCTGGGCCTGTTCACTGTTGGCACCTACGTACTTGCCGGATTTATGCGTGAACAGACCTGCTTCTGGCTCTGTCCCTACGCCCGCATTCAGGGCGTTATGTATGACGAGGAGACAGTGCTGCCCACCTACGATCTCAACCGTGGTGAGCCGCGCGGCAAGCTGAAGAAGGGGCAACACGTCGAGGGCATGGGTGATTGCATCGAATGCAACCAGTGTGTGGCCGTCTGCCCAACCGGAATCGACATTCGTGAAGGGCAGCAGGAGGGGTGTATCACCTGCGCACTCTGTATTGATGCCTGTGACTCGGTGATGGACAAGATCAATCGACCTCGTGGCCTGATCCGTTACGCCTCTTATGATGAGATTCAAGGCAAACCGACCCTCCCACTGCGCAAGCGCCCACGCGTACTGGTCTACTTCACCATCATGACCCTGGCGGTTGTTGGGCTGGTCTATGGCCTGACCCATCTCGGTGCGATCGAACTCAAGGTACTGCACGATCGCCAGCCGCTGTTTGTGCAGCAGAGCGATGGTTCGATCCAGAACAAATACTTCATCAAGCTGTTGAACAAGACCGACGCCGATATGAAGATCCGGATCAGTGCAACCGGCCCAGAGCAGATGGTCGTGGTTGGTGCCGACAAGACACTGGTGGCACGTAAGGGGCGCCTTAACAGCTATACCCTCTTTGTTCGTGTACCATCACGACTGCTTGAGAGCGCGAGCACCCCAATCGTGTTCAAAGTCGAGCAGGTCGATGCCGAAGAGATCACGGCGGAATACACCAGCATGTTCATGGGACCGCGCCGCTAGGCGTGCATCGAGCCAGAGACAGAGAGAACTAACCATATGAGTGGAGCTACCGAGATGGGCCTCTTATCACAATCGAGTAAAAAAGCCTTTCGCAACCCCTGGGTTATCGGTTGGATCACGCTGATCCTGATCGTACTGGGCGTCAATATCGCATTTATCTCACTGGCGGTGGTCACCAACCCCGGACTGGTCTCAGACGACTACTACGAGCGCGGTCAGGACCACGAAAAGAATATCAACACTCGCAAAGCCGCACGTAGTGCGCTTGGCTGGCAGGTCAGCCTCGATGTTCCTACAGACACCACCCTTGGTCGTGAGACACCCTTCCGCTTCACCGCCGTCGACAAGGTAGGCCGTCCGCTGGTCGATGGCTCCGCCACCCTGCACGCCTACCGCCCCTCCGACGCCGCCGCCGACTTCGAGGTCGCAATGTTCGAGAAGCGTCCCGGGCAGTATGTCGCACCCGTCGTCTTCCCACTGAAGGGATACTGGCGCGTCATCATCACACTGCAGCGCGGTGAAGATAGCTGGGAACTGACCGAGAAGGTCAACGTCCTCGTCCCCTGAATCTAACCGTTACCGAAGATGAATGACCGGAGCGTCGTAGCCGACGATTCCCAATGTTACCACTGCGGCCTGCCGCTTCCCGAACCGCCGTTCGAGGAGGCCATTGAATCGCTTCCCCGACAGTTCTGCTGTATCGGCTGCCAGTCGGTCTGCAAAGCGATCTACGACGCCGGCCTTGAGGGTTTCTACCAACGTACCCCCGACGGCACCCTGCTCGCACCACCCCCGCCACCGCCTCAGGACTCCGCACTCTACGATCTCGACGATGTGCAGAGCGAGTTTGTCACCACACTCGGCGATAGCCGCGATATCCATCTGCTGGTCGAGGGGATCCACTGTGCCGCCTGCGTCTGGCTGATTGAACACACACTCAGCCGTGTTACAGGGGTAGTTGAAGCCAAGGTCAATCTGGCCGGGAAACGTCTCCATCTGCGCTGGGACAACAGTGCCATCCCGCTCTCAAAGATCATCGACAGACTGGCACAGGTTGGCTACAAGGCGGTCCCCTACGATCCGGAGAATGCCGAGGGAGCATTGGCAAAGCAGAACCGGTCCCTGCTCTACCGTATGGCCTTTGCCGGTTTTACCATGATGAACCTGCTCTGGATCTCGATCGCCCTCTACTCGGGGGCCGATCAGGGTGAGTTTCGTGGCATGTTCCACTGGATCGGTTTTGCCCTGGCCACCCCCACCCTGCTCTACTCCGGCTGGCCCTTTCTCAAGGGAGCCTGGACCGGGTTACGCAGTCTCCACCTCACCATGGATCTACCGATCGCCATCGGCGCCTCCACCACCTACAGCTACTCACTCTATGTGATGCTCAGCCAGAGCAGCGTGGGTGAGGTCTACTACGACACGGTGGTCAACTTCATCTTTGTCATCCTGGTGGGGCGCTATCTCGAAGCGATCTCCAAGAAACAGGCGGTATCCTCAACCCAGCGATTACTCGATCTGCAGCCACGTGTCGCCACTCTGCTGCGCGACGGCGAGCCCCATATCGTACCCATTCGCACCGTAAAACCGGGTGAGATCGTACTGGTAAAGGCGGGCGACAAGATCCCCGTTGACGGCACCATTATCGATGGACGTAGCCGGGTCGATGAGTCGATGCTCAGCGGAGAGTCAGAGCCGGTCGCCAAACTGATCGGCGACAGCGTCTCTGCCGGTACGGTCAATATCGAGAGTGCCCTGACCCTCAATATTGAAGGCACCCTCAAGGACACCGCCCTGGGCCGCATCATCCGCCTGGTTGAGGATGCACAGGCCTCCAAGGCGCCGATCCAGTGTGTTGCCGACCGCATCGTGCCCTGGTTTGTTGCTATCACCCTGCTACTGGCAAGTCTCACCTTCGCCTTCTGGCACTCCACCGACTTCGAGATCGCGCTGATGGCCGCCACCGCGGTGCTGATCATCACCTGCCCCTGCGCCTTCGGGCTCGCCACCCCGATGGCCATCGCCGTCGCCTCAGGACTCGGCGCACGCTACGGCATTCTGGTGAAAAATGGTGCCGTGCTCGAGACACTCTCCGATATCGACCACTTCATCTTCGACAAGACCGGCACCCTCACCGAGGGGCGTATGGGACTGGTGAAGGTGGTCAGCTACGGCAACATCGACGATCAGCAGCTGCTCGGACTCGCAGCGCGCGTGGAGCGCTTCTCCGAGCACACCACCGCGAGGGCGATTGTTGCCGCTGCCGATGAACTGGAACTCAACACCCCCGGTGAGACCTCCGATTTTGAGAGCAAACCCGGCTTCGGTGTCCGTGCGCGGGTCGACGGTATCGAAGTCATGCTCGGCACAGAGGCGTGGCTCACCGAGGCAGATATCGAGATGGGTGAGACCTTCTCCAATCAGATTGAGCAGCTCGAGGGGGACGGGGTGACCTGCATCCACATTGCGGTTGGCGGCAAGCTGCTCGGCTTTATTGCACTGGCCGATCGTCTGCGCCCCGATGCCGCCACCCTGATCGAGAATCTGCGCCAGTCGGGAGCCCACCTGACGCTGCTAAGCGGCGACCGTCAACGTGTCGCCGAGGCGATCGCCAAACAGCTTGGCGGCATGGAGGTTATCGCAGAGGTGCTGCCGCAGGATAAGGATCGCGTGATCCAGGAACTGCAGCAACAGGGCGCACAGGTAGCGATGATCGGTGACGGTGTTAACGACGCCCCGGCACTGATTCGCGCCGATGTCGGCATTGCCGTCGGCTCAGGTACCGATGTCTCGATGGAGAGTGCCGATATCGTCCTGATCAGCAGTGAGCTGGAGAAGGTGGCACTCGCCAGCCGCCTCTCGCGCCGCACCCTGCGCACCATCCGGCAGAATATCGGTATCTCGATCACCTACAATGTCATCATGGTGCCGCTAGCGATGATGGCCTTTGTCACCCCGCTGGTAGCAGCGGTCTCGATGCCGATCAGCTCGCTACTGGTAATCGGCAATGCAGCCCGAATCCGCACCCTCTTTAAGGGGTTGACCTCGAAGCGCTGAGCGGTGAGAGTGGCGATCAGTTCAAGTTAGAGTGATAGAACGATGGATGTAATCTACGGCCTCATTCCCCTGATGATCCTGCTCGGCCTGTTCATGGTCGGACTTTTTATATGGACCGTGCGTAACGGCCAGTATGACGATCTTGACGGTGACGCCAACCGCATCCTAATGGATGACGACGACCCCCTTCTGCCGACTAAAGGGAAAAAACAGTCCGGCAAAGAGGATGTTGAGAAGGGAGAAGACGCGCGAAACTGGCCCGACGCCGATTAACTATCGTATGGATGACGGTTAGTTAACGACCTCACCCGCCGTCTGCAGTGGTGCCATCACCCGGTCGAATTGCGAGGGTGGCAGGTATTGCAGCACCTCCTTCGCCTCTTCACTGAGCACCACATCGACACCCAACTCAGGGTAGAGCCAGTGGATCGCACCACCCTCCGGATCACGGATACGGGCCGCAGGCTGACCAAAACGCTGAGCGACCAGTTCACTCTCCAGATTGATTGATGGGATGTAGGTCAGGGTGGCGATGGCACTCTTACGCAGTTGCTCATAATCATCCGGATGCAACGTCACCTTTCGCGTGCCGCTGCCAAGGGTGCTGATGCGAATGCCGCGATCATACATCTCACGCACCTGTGTCTGCTCAAGATCGAAGGTGAACACCATCTTCGCCTTCAGACCACTGAGACGCGTCTCATTGAAATAGGCCTCAATCGTGTAGTCACCCTGCTCGGGGGCGAAAAGCGTCGCCTTTGAGGGCTCACGGAAGGCCAGCTCAGCCTCACCCAGAGTCGTATGGGCCAGCTCAATTCCGAAGACCCGAATCGATCCCCTCTCGGTCTGTTCAATCTGCCACGGCAGTCCGACGGGCCGGTCGACCTGACCGGAGGGGAGCATAATGCCCACCGCGAGCAGCACCAGGGTGAAGATCAAGACACTGAGAAAGGTATGGCGTTCCATAAATATCAACTAGTTAAGCAGGTAAAAGTGCGTCTGCCATGAGGCAGACAGGGGTGCGACAGTTACTCTTCGATCGGTTCTAGTGCACCCTCGGGGTAGCGCTCCGCAACCGTCTTCGAGACCATGCCCTGATTAGCCTGATGCATCGCATCCGACTCCATCACGATCAGCACCAGCACCGTAATCATCGTCGGTAGTGCACCAACACCAGCTAGCGCCCAGTGCTGTGGTTTGAGATCCCCTCCAGACCAGAGATAGACGATCACCATAACAACGAGCATGATCGCGAGCATGGTTAAAAAACCGAGGCTACGACGTGCACAGATCTGCCAGTGACACTTCACAAACCAGGGATCAATCTTTAGCGAGCGACGTGCACGATAAAAGGTATAGGTGAGCACGGTCACAGAGAAGATCGGTACGATTAGTAGCAGGAACTGCAGTGACTGTGCGGTGAGGAAGGCGACAAAGAGGAGGACATGGTTAAAAACCAGATTGATCAGAAAGATCTCATGGGGGGTTTTCGCCCGCTTGATATCCTCTGCGGAGACCTCGTATTTCATCGTATTACCTGCCTCTAGCTGTGAACTGGCCGCACCGAGTGGCACGGTGGCGACAATCTACCACCTACGGGGTATAAAATCCATGCAAATCGGCTGGTTACACCGGTTTAACCTGCAACCAGAAGGTCACCGGGCCATCGTTGGTCAATGAGACCTGCATGTCGGCACCAAAGCGCCCTGTAGCCACATCGGGATGATTGTTTTCCGCCTCTGCAACAAGATAATTGAACAGCCGTTCGCCCTCATCGGGGGAGGCAGCCGGAGTGAAGCTGGGGCGCATTCCCTTTTGCGTATCGGCTGGCAGGGTGAACTGCGGCACCAGCAGCAGGCCACCATCGATATCGGTCAGCCCCAGATTCATCTTTCCATCATGATCAGGAAAAACGCGATATCCGAGCAGCCGCTGCAGGAGTCGATCGGCCTGCGCTTTGCTATCGTTCCGCTCCACGCCGACCAGCACCATCAGACCCCGTTCAATCACACCCACCGACTCTCCCGACACCACCACCTCAGCCTGGCTAACACGCTGCAGCAGTCCGATCACGCCAGCATCCCCGCCATCGCGTCGCTGGCTCGAATCAGTGCGTCGACAATGCCAGGCTCTGTCGCAGAGTGACCGGCATCAGCGATGACCTCAAGCTGCGCCTCAGGCCATGCCTGGTGCAGCGCCCACGCCTGTGACAGGGGGCAGACGAGATCGTAGCGCCCATGCACGATCACACCTGGAATACCGGCCAATTTACCTGCATCTCGGAGTATTTGATTGGGCTCGAGAAAACTGTCATTTACAAAGTAGTGCGCCTCAATCCGCGCCAGACTGACGGCGGTATGGGGATCGCCAAAATGGTCAACCACTGACCGCTTCGGCAGCAGCGTCGAACTGTACCCCTCCCAGAGTGACCACGCCTTCGCCGCCGACATTGCCGCTACTTCATCATCACCGGTCAGGCGACGGTAGTAGGCGTTAACCATTTCATGACGCTCCACCTCAGGGATCGGTGCAATGAACTGTTGCCACTGGTCGGGACAGAGACGGTCAGCCCCTGACTGATAAAACCAATCGATATCCTCGGGGCGACAGAGAAAAATCCCTCGAAGGATCAACCCTGCTACCCGATCGGGATAGGTCTCGGCATAGACCAGCGCCAGGGTCGAACCCCAGGAACCACCAAATACCATCCAGCGCTCGATACCAAGCTGCTGTCTAATCGTCTCAATATCAGCCACCAGCGCCTGAGTCGTATTACCCTCGAGCGCGGCATGTGGCGTCGATTTACCGCAACCTCGTTGATCGAACAGCACTATACGATAGCGCTCCGGATCGAAAAAACTACGGTGGTATTTCTCACAGCCAGACCCAGGGCCACCATGCAGGAAGAGCACCGGTATACCGTCAGGATTGCCACACTCTTCAACGTGTAGCTGATGGGGTGAATCCACTGTCAGCGTATGGGAAACATAGGGCTGCAGTGGTGGGTAGAGTTGTCGCATTGAATTCCCTGTGGCACTGGATATCTATCAAAGGATACGTCTGCACCCAGACAACGACAATCATTAAAGCGTGGAACAATTCCAATACGTAAGAAAATGCTTACACAAGCTGTCGTCTCTACCTGACTGTATCGGGACGTCCCCTGTGCGAATATTCACTTGCACCAGGTAAGGATGCTCGGTGTGAAGCAGGAAGCTTACTGAGGAATAATAATTTCAGGTAACAGGGATGCCAGAAGTTAACAAAACCTCAGCGGCCAGGACGGCCACTCATCAATCGCCTTCCAGCCAAGAAAGGCAAATGATTACCCCCGGCTTTAGTCGGGGGTTTTTTTTGCCTCTCATTCAGGAACCAAGCCCACAAGCGCCTGCATCCAACCTGTGTCACGCCAACGGCAACTGGCAGCCTCCCATGTGCTCATGGGATTAGACGGACACAAAAAAGGCGCACCCACACCCATTGTTGAGTATGCATACGCCTCTACGATTCGACTATCGACTAAGGACGGACGTAGGCGTAACCGGCCTCCTGAAGCTCCATAATCCGCGCCACACCGGCGGGGACGATCTGCACACCCTCAGCCAGCGCCACCTGCTTGCCTGATTTCTTCTCCATCTTCGACTTGGTATTGCCGCAGGCGCTGAAGGTTATATCCTGCATCGCCAGGCTCGAGACACGCGACTGATGTGCGCTCGACTGGGTCAACATACCGAGACCGGGTCCGTAGGCAACAATCTCGACATCGACATTATCCATACCATAGTGTTTCTGTAGATTGACCGCGTTGTTCATCGCAATCGTCTGTGTCTTGGCATCGTTACTGCTGACCTGGATGACAATTTTATGTTTCGATACTGCGGCCTCAGCCATTGCCGCATCTCCACTCTTACCCTCCGGGGTACAGCCCACCAGCCCAAGTATCAAGCCAGATAACAGCGCGAGCAGGCTAACTTTCAATTTTTTTCCAAACATATAACTAACTCCTTTGATCTCTTGTAATAGTCATGGATGAAATAGACCTATAAGGATCGGTCACTTCATAGCACCATTTCAGACGCAAAGGGCAAGTTGAACCATTGGGAATTACCCCAACGATTTAGTCGGACATTAACTTGGTTACTGTTGTGGAGCGAGACACGGCCGTCCCGCTCCGACAGGAAGTTTAGCCGCGTGATGCGCGCTTGCGCTCGTTTTCGGTCAGCAGCTTCTTACGCAGACGGATGTGGTTGGGGGTGACCTCAACCAGCTCATCATCGTCGATGAACTCCAGCGCCTGCTCCAGTGTGTGAACCACGGGAGGGGTGAGCACCTGAGCCTCATCGGTACCGGAGGCACGCACGTTGGTCAGCTGCTTACCCTTGAGGGCATTAACCACCAGATCGTTATCACGTGCGTGCAGACCAATAACCATACCCTCATAGACCTCAGCACCGTGGCCGATGAACATACGACCACGCTCCTGGAGATTGAAGATGGCGTTGGTCAGCGCCTTACCCGGAGCGTTGGCGATCATTACACCGTTCTTGCGGGTACCGTAGTCACCACGCTTGAAGGGACCATAATGGTCGAAAACGCTGTAGATTAGACCTGAACCCTGGGTCGCGGTGAGGAACTCGGTGCGGAAGCCGATCAGACCACGCGCCGGCATGATGTAGTCGAGACGGACGCGACCGTGACCATCGGGCACCATGTTCTTCAGATCACCACCACGAACACCGAGCTTCTCCATTACGCCACCCTGATGTTGATCCTCGACATCGATGGTGACCTGCTCGAAAGGCTCCTGCGGCTCGCCGTCGATGGTACGAATAATAACCTCGGGACGCGAAACACCCAGCTCGAAGCCTTCACGACGCATATTCTCGATCAGAACCGAGAGGTGCAGCTCGCCACGCCCTGAGACGCGGAACTTGTCGGGATCAGAGCCCTGCTCAACACGCAGTGCCACGTTGTGCACCAGCTCCTGCTCCAAGCGCTCTTTAACCTGACGAGAGGTGACGTACTTGCCATCCTTGCCAGCGAAGGGAGAGTTGTTGACCTGGAAGGTCATGCTGACAGTCGGCTCATCGACACTCAGTGGTGCCAGCGCCTCGACCGCTTCAGGATCACAGAGGGTATCGGAGATGTTGAGCGGGTCGAGCCCGGTAAAGCAGACGATGTCACCCGCCTGCGCCTCATCGACCTCAACACGCTCCAGCCCCATGAAACCGAATAGCTGTAGTACACGCCCATTACGGCGCTCACCATCCTTATCGACGATGGTTACCTGGGTGTTGTTCTTAACGCGACCACGGGCGATGCGGCCGATACCGATAACACCGACATAGCTGTTGTAGTCGAGCTGCGAGACCTGTAGCTGGAAGGGATCTTCAGGTTCTACCTGTGGCGGATGGACATGATCCACAACGGTCTGCAGCAGTGGGGTCATATCACCCTCACGCACATCGGACTCCATAGAGGCAAAACCGGCCAGACCAGAGGCATAAACCACAGGGAAATCGAGCTGCTCATCGGTGGCACCGAGACGGTCGAAAAGATCGAAGGTCTGATCCAGCGCCCACTCAGGACGCGCCGCCGGACGGTCAATCTTGTTCACCACGACAATCGGGTGCAGACCACGCGCCAGCGCCTTCTCGGTCACAAAGCGGGTCTGAGGCATCGGACCCTCTACCGCATCAACCAGCAGCAGCACTGAATCGACCATTGAGAGTACACGCTCTACCTCACCACCGAAGTCGGCATGTCCGGGGGTGTCGACGATGTTGATACGGTAGTCGCCCCACTTGATCGCAGTCGGCTTGGCCAGGATGGTAATACCGCGCTCACGCTCCTGATCGTTGGAGTCCATGGCACGCTCTTCGAGCTTATCGCGCTCACCAAGGGTGTCAGATTGCTTAAGGAGCTCGTCCACCAGGGTCGTCTTACCGTGGTCAACGTGGGCGATGATGGCGATGTTGCGAAGATTCTCAATCACTGGGGTAATCCATATATAAGGTCAAAATAGGGCGCGATTGTACCCTAAAAACGGCCATTACGATCACATCTAGCCACAACCCGGTAATTCACCCAGCTTTCGTCAGCTACACCAGGCTATTGCCGCTTTTACACCCGACAAAATCTCACTAGGATAAAATATTAGAATAAACTGATATATCAACTGCTTAGGCCAAACAGATCCGTTGACAAACAGACTCGTCAGGGGACAATCGATACAGACTGCATTGATGATTGCATCAAATCCAACAACTTATAAAAATTGTTAGATCTCATATTCCACCACCGTTTTGGCGCTGTTTGGGATCAATCAACACCATTTTCACCGACTGAGCGCCGACTGTTATTGAATCAATGGGGCCGTTTTAACGACTCTTCATGCATCGCAGCCGCATCCGCCGGAACCGCCTCGGCCTGCTCTGCCCAGTCGAGTCCCTCAGACTCGTCGCTGCTCGGTTCAGCCGCCTCGACCGCCGCGGCATCGGGAAGCTGTTCATTGGGCTCGTCCGATGAGTCGCTCTCCTCCGGCACTTCACTGCGTTGGTCCTCGATAATTCGTCCATCGGGCTGCTCCATCGCCAATCGGGTGGTATCCATATCGGCCAGCGTGTGAGCCCCTTCAACGATGTGACTAAAGACTGCGCGGTAACTCGCCGTCATCTCATTGACCAGACCAGCGGTCTTGATAAAGTGATCACCGACCTCAGCACGATACTCATCGTTACGCTGACGGAGCGTGTGGAGTTCGCTCTCCAGCTCCTCGACCTTACGAATGGCGGGGCCGGTTGCACGACCAACCCAGAAACCGAAACCACCACCAGCCAGCAGCGCTGCCACTGCCATTAACACCACCCACTGCAAGGTCATTGATCAAAACTCCAAAAGCGATTCAAAAAAGTTGGCCTAATCTACCACTCTCCGAAGAAGACCGTGCAACTCTTTCCCTGTCGCTTGGCTCGATACATCGCCTGGTCGGCCATCACGATCAGCGCATCGGCTTCTTCGGCATTTTCTGGGTAGAGCGCCACTCCTATGCTCGCCCCAACCGACACCTCTTCGCCCTTCACCGCCACCGGACTTGAGATCGCCTTTAGCATAGAGATTGCGAGTCGCTCCACCACCTCACGTCCAGCTCCCCCCTGCAGGATGACAACAAACTCATCACCCGCATAGCGCGCCACCGTATCGTTCTCTCGCACACTCCCTTTCAGCATCCTGGCCACATGTACCAGCAGGTCGTCGCCAGCGTCATGATCCAGGGTATCGTTAACCTCTTTAAATCCGTCGAGATCGATCAGCAGCACGGCCATTGGCTCTTTATTACGATCTGACTGCGCAACCGCCATCTGCAACCGCGCGTAGAGCAGACTACGATTGGGCAGATCCGTCAGAGCATCATGATGAGCATCGTGCCAGAGCGACTGCTCATTTGCCTTGGCGGCCGATATGTCCCGGAAAAGTGCCACATAGTTACTGAGTCGATCACGCTCATCCTTGACGACATTGATAGTCATATTAAGCGGAATCACCTCACCCTCTTTATTGCGATCCCAAATTTCACCCTGCCACTCGCCGTGGGTTTCGAGATTGCTCCATAACAGCTGGTAGAATGCATTATCATGCTGCCCCGACTGTAAAATTTTCGGGTCCTCGCCCAGCACATCCTCCAGCTCATAACCGGTAATGCGTGTAAATGCCTCATTAACATCGAGGATGCGATTATTGCGATCAGAGATCATCACCCCATCGCCTGCATTCTGGAACACACTGGCCGAGAAGCGCAGTCGCTCCTCCATCGCTTTGCGCTCAGTAATATCGAGTACCGTGCCCAGCATCCGTAGCGCCAGGCCAGCGCTATCCCGATAGACCACACCCCGTTCGTGCACCATGCGCACCTGCCCATCGGGCTGGAGAATACGATGGTCGATACTGTAATCTGCCGTACCCGCCACAGCAGCCTCAACGGCGGCGACCACCTCATCACGATCATCGGGGTGTACCGACTCGAGAAATAGCTCGTAGCTCGGCTCAATCTGCTCTGCATCCACGCCAAACATACGGAAAATCTCATCCGACCAACGCAGCGCACCGGTAGGAACGATCCACTCCCAGTGACCAAGGCGAGAGATCTTTTGTGCCTCGGAGAGCAACTCACTCTTCTCGCGTAGTTCGCGCGTCCGAAGTTCGACGGCTCGCTCCAACGTGTCGCGTGCATTCTGCAGATCCTGTTCGATCTCGATCCGCTCATCGATCTCATGAAGTAGCACACGTCGATCAGAAGAGATGCGGCGCAACACATAGATGGCAATGGCCAGAATCATCACCAGCACACCGCCGCCCAACCAAACCACGTTTTCTCGCCAACCGTGCTGCACCTGCTGAGCATCTTGAGACTGCTTAGAGACCAGCCCGGTGTAATAATCGACCAATAGGTCGCTCTGTGCCATCACCCGCTCTTGCAGCGGCATCACCTGCTCCAACAGTAGCTGGGTCGCGGCTGCCTGCTCACCCTTTCTAGCCAGCTCAACCGCAGTCTCAATAATCGGTGTCCCCTCAACCGTCAGCGCACGTAACCTGACTAACCTACGATGCTCATCATCATGCTCAATATGCGACTCAAGCTCACGCCGCTTCAACACGTAACGATTACCAAGATTGAGAAAATCGATATAGAGCTCTTCAACCCTGAATGGGTCGGGTTCGATCAGCATAGTGTTGAGGGTGATCACGCGCTCACGAACAATATTGCGCAGGTCGTGTACGCGTCTCACCTTATTATTATGGGTATCGACAATTAGTTCGATGCGCTCTTGCAGCTCATCTGCGTGGTAGAAATCGAGTAGGAACTCGGCGGCGACCAGTACGACGATAATCGTAAAACCGAGCAATAGATGCCGCATGGGATGACGCAGAGACATGAAACCTCAAAACAAAGTAAAAGTGCTAGATCAGATACTACCGCGAGTCATCGAAATTCTACCGTACAATCTGCGCTGATATCTGACGCAGGACTTACTTAACTTTCAGCGCCTGCAGTGCCCGTACGGCATCACTCTGCCCACCACGAGCCGCCTGTGAAAACCAGCGATGCGCTACGCCAAAGTCAGGCTCAACACCCAGGCCATCCCGATGGATTACACCGAGCAGATAGGCCGCATCCACCACGCCCTGTTCCGCGGCACGCTCAAGCCACTCAGCCGCCGTCCGGTAACTCTGAGGCACACCAAGTCCACTGGCATAGAGGTGACCAAGATTAAACTGCGCTTCTGCCACCCCCTGCTCAGCCGCCGCCCGGTACCAGTAAAAAGCCTGCTCATGGTCTCGCCTCACACCGAAGCCATTATCAAAGGCAGCACCCAAATTGAGCTGAGCATAGGCATCGCCCGCAATAGCTTGGCGTTGGAGTTGCTCAATTTGAAATTCGGGTTCGCCACCGGCGTGGGCGAACGAAGTCAGCAACAAGCCGAGTAAGAGGAGGTAACGCATCTCAAGCGGTACGCCCACGGTTGGTGCGACGCCGCCCACGTTGAGCCATTGGTCTACGGGGATTGGGATTGGGTTTGCGTTTCGCCCTTGGTGGGGAGTCGATCTCTCGCCATTGACCTGGCGCCAGACCGTTCAGCGTCCAATCACCAATTGAGTAGCGCACCAGACGCAGGGTGGGGAAACCGACGGCTGCGGTCATACGTCGCACCTGACGATTGCGTCCTTCAGTAATGGTCAGCGCAAGCCACGAGGTAGGAATCTCCTTGCGAAAACGCACCGGTGGATTACGCGGCCAGAGCTCAGGCTCTTCGATATGTTCCGCCTTCGCCGGGCGTGTCTTGCCATCCTTCAACAGCACGCCCTGGCGCAGCTGTTCCAGCGCTGCCGCGTCGACATCGCCCTCGACCTGCACCCAGTAGCACTTCGGTTTTTTATATTTGGGATGACTGATCTCAGCCTGCAGCGGCCCATCGTCGGTCAGCAACAGCAGGCCTTCACTGTCTCGGTCGAGACGACCAGCTGGATAGACACCTTTCAGATCGACATAGTCGGCGAGCGTTTCACGCCCCTCTCTGTCGGTGAACTGGGTCAAGACGCCATAAGGTTTGTTAAGCAGAATCAGCACGGCACCGAGTTAACCACTCCGGGCCACCATGCATCAAGAGGTAGCTACCACTCGGGCACGCCTTCCATGTGGTTACGCACCCGCTCCATCCCATCGATACCACCAACTATCATCACCTCAAGTGGCGACTGGTTGTTGAAACGTTCACTCGGTGTGGTCACCCACATATCACCCAACACCGGATTGTAGGAGAACATGACAGAGAGGTACTGCTGGATCGCGATCAGATGGGTAATGCGCGCCATGCTGTCACCCTGCTCCGGCAGCGGAGTCGACTCTGTATATCGCTTCAGTGCACGCGGTTTGGTCTTCTCCGGCAGACCGAGCAGTTTGACCTGATCGGCAGGATCGACCTTCCACTCACTCAGGATACGCATCACGGTATGGGTCAGATCAACACTAATTTCTGCTGCGGTGGAAGACATGGGGAAAACCTCTTCGGGGATAGACTGACGCACCCTGCGGAGAGGATGCAATTACTGAAAAACGAGCATACCACAGTAACACCCTCAACATTTCCACGCCGATTAAGCGGAAAGCAGCAGACCAGGCAGCTCAGCAACGGAAGCGACCTCATAATCGACATGCTGTCGACGCTGCTCGACCGCCTCCGTCGTGTATGAACGCCCCAGATACTGGGTCGTCAGCACCGGGCGCATCCCCACCGCCGCCGCACCGCGGTGCTCATCGCTACCGCCATCACCGACAAACAGACACTGCGCCGCCGCCACCCCCAGCCGCTCACTGGCGAGATGGTAGATCTGTGCATCGGGCTTGGCATGGCCACACTCGCAACTGAAGAGCGCCACATCAAACAGCACTGCCAACGGTGAATCGGACCACGCCGCCACCTCCGCCGTGGAGGCGTTTGAGACCAGCGCCAGCGGTAGCCCCGCCGCTTGAAGACGCGCCAATGCCGCCACGATCTCACCATCGACCTGTTTGAGGCTGTAGTCGAAGCGGCGCTGACGCGCCGCACTCGCCTCCTCGATCAGACCCATCGGGATCTGCGGATCGAGGTGGTGGGCCATCTTCCTGATCACCTCCAGCTGGGTGGTGGTGCGACAGATATCGTGTGCACCGCTAAAACATGCACCGTTCCAGGCGCTACGATCGAGACCTAGGATATCGGCGGTATAGCCGCCAACAGATGCGGGCACACTGCCGACATCTACCAGGGTATGGAAAAGGTCGAAGCAGACCGCCTCCACCCCAGAAAACAGATTCCGATCCATTTGTGAAACACCACCTTGACTAAACGGGCCGCTATTATCGGTCGACGCAGGCGATCTCGCCAGAGCCGTCTTTGGCCCTATAATGCCCAATCGCATCTATTTGGAGCCTGGCCCTGATGTCACGAGGCCGTTTTATTCTTACCCACCTGGTCGCCACCCTGCTGCTACTGGCGACCTTTCTCGCAATCGCGCTAATCCAGTGGTATCCACACCCCTACGACGAGATCGAATCGATCCACCAACTGCTGTCGATCATTGCTCTGCTGGTCGTGGTGCTTGGACCCGGCCTCTCCTTTGTACTCTTTAAACCGGGCAAGCGCGGCCTCTGGTACGACCTGTTGCTTATCTTCGTCTTACAGAGCGGCTTCTTCACCGCAGCGATCTGGCACACCTACCGTGAACGCCCGACCCTATTGCTCTTCAGCATCGACCGCTTCATTACGCTACGCGACGATCAGTTCGATCCACGGAAGCTCGATCCGACGCTCACCCTTGCCGAGCACGGTCCCAGCCAGCTCTATGTGGCGCCACCTAGCAGCGATGCGGAACGGGCTGAGCTGGTTCAACAGTGGGCCTTCGAGGGTGGCGTCGATTTCACCTATGCAGCTGAGCGCTATCGAAACTATCACCCCCACCTGAACAGCGTGCTGGCTCGTGAGCTCGATATCGTCACCGCCGTGACCCGGCAGCCCCAGCTTGCCGCTGCCGTTGAGGAGAAACTGCAGCAGTTGGGCATGACCCTTGATCAGCTCGCCTTTCTGCCGCTCGAGAGCCGTGGCCACTTCGTCACCGCAATCATCGACCGTCACGACGGCAAACTGCTCGGCCAACTGAAACTTGATCCCTGGGATAGCGGCATAATGGATAGCGAAAATGAGTGAGGCGTGTCCCTGTGGTTCCGGTCAGCCCTATGAGCGCTGCTGCGGCCCCATTATTGAAGGTCAGCGCGAGGCAGAGAGCGCCGAGGCACTGATGCGCTCTCGCTACACCGCCTACACACGCGGCGATAGCCACTATCTACTCAAGAGCTGGCACCCCGATACACGCCCCGAGCAGCTCGACCTGACGAGCGAACCACAGCCCAGGTGGCTGGGACTTAAGATCGTGCGAACCGAAGCAGGAACCATTAATGACCAGGAGGGTCGCGTAGAATTTATTGCGCGATATAAATCATCTGGGCGCGCAGAGCGCCTCCACGAGGTAAGTCGCTTCATTAAACTAGCAGGGCAGTGGTTATACCGCGACGGCGTTCTAAACCAGCATAATTAATCATCATAATCAAAAACGGTATCTACCCCTGCGAATGGTGCTTTAAATATAAATGGTGCTGCGTTGTCAGCAATCAAGACCTCGTATCACTGACTGAAATCAATCTCCGTTCAATGCGCCCAACAGCGTCGACCTCACCTGCTCACGATGTGCGATCAATCGCTGATGCAGCGACTCGAACAGAGCTCCCTTCTCGATCAACTTGAAGTAAGAGTCACAGAACTTGGAAAAATCTTCATCGCGCCGCACAGCTTCGTGAAGCTCCTCAAGATAGATGTAATAATCGCTAGCCAGATGTTGCCTGAAAAAGACCTCCTTTTTCTTATCAGAGAGCGACCCATCCACCCTTCCACCGCCTTTGCCAATGCACAACACAGGGACACCTTCTCGCAAACTGTTCACTGAAACATGGTAGATATCGGTCACGACAAACTTGGCGCGTTTGATAACAGAGAGTCTGTTATGGAGCGCCTCCACCCCCATCGGCTTACCAAACCAGGCGAGATCGATCAGCTGCACACCTGCCAGACGAGCCAGATGTTTGGCGAAAACTTTCGACAACTGCTTGGCCCCCGAGCGACCGAATGAACAGAGCGCATAATTTTCGGGAAGCTCAGGATTCGCTTGATAGGGCAAATTTGTTACATTCTCGTAGAAGAGCGCGCAATCACAACCAAATGTCATTACTGGTTTCTGAGTTAGTTGTGAGACAAAACCTGCTGAGAAGACATCTCGCATCAACACCAGCGTCGATTCTCGATACAGAGAACTGAGTGCCTCATGATAACGACGATTCGATAACTGCTCCTCACGCAGCCCATAGATAGTCCCACCGAAGCAGACCACTCTCCTTTTTAACTCAAGCGGCGCACCTTCAAGCAGTAGCAACTTGTACCACTGATCAAGGATTTCACTATAACTTTTCTCGGGATCACGCCTTCTACTCCTTCTGTAAAAGTCGCTATTTGCATAGGTTATCCAGTGGAGAAAATCCCCCCAGAAGATAACCCTGTCGAACTCAACCAGCTGATCGACACTCTCATAGAGCTCATACCGATGCTCTCCGCCGGAATAGGTGTACTGTACAGTTTGCTCCGTACAGAAATAGGCCACCTCTACTTCACCCTCAACGCCCGACAGCACACCGCTTGTCGCCAGATCAACCGAGAGCATCCCCGGGTTAGACCTAGGCGGAAATGCGCAGACAAAAGCAACTCGCTTCACAACCAACTCACTTTTTTCCAAAATAGCACTACCTCATTCTCCCCTGGCAGATTCAACAAGCACGCCAATGCTTAGCAGCCTGCCCATAATCTCTACAACCCTCATGCGCTCTTTAGTTAATATCGGCATATAGAGCGGCCCCGCTAATAGCTGCTTCAAATTACTATTTGCGAGCACTTGGCTCTCGAATCCTTCACAACCATCTCGACCGCGCCCATCTACACCACTGGCCAATCCAAGCACAGCAGATAGCTTTGCCATAACGCGTCCAAACTCTTCATCACCTCGCGGTGCGATCATCCTGATCAAGCGCCTTAGCAGCAGATAAGAGTAAGCCTCCATCGTCTGCCCCCCCTGACAACCCCCCAATGCGACGATCAAATTCTTCTCGGCTGCACTCAGTTCTACACGCTCAGCACCCTTTTCTAATCTAACGAAAAAGGTCTCCCCATCCTTTTCAATATCCACCTCTCCCAGCTCAACCAGATTCCATGAGAGATTGAGCAGTGTCCGGTGCATGGCACTCATCTCTATTCTTGATTGATCAAGATGCTCAGCTACCGCAGTAAAGATATCCCTGTTAGCAGCGGCCATCTCATCCTGACTGATATTCTTCGTCTCCTGTCCGGATGACCAGTTGTTATAGATCGACACAGCACCGGGTGCGTAACGAAACACCGCTCCTACAGCTGCAACCAGCGAGATAGAAAGGCGGTCTTCATTAATCTTGATCTTGTGCTTAATATATTCGGGATAGACCGCCGCCATCACCTTGCGACGGGTCAGAAAACAGATCGGTGGCCGCCACTCATTAGCCAACAAGCGCAGCAGATAGTCGGAGTAGTTATCCGACTTGAAGTGGAGCGCACTGTAGCTCCCATCATCTCGCAGGAAACGCCACTCCCAGTCGCCATAGATCACATCGACGCCGACCGACACTTCAAACTGCGCCATCTGCACGGCGATCTTCTCCGGCAACAACTCATCATCGGCATCGAGCAGCTGAATAAACTCGCCCTCTGAGTGTTCAAACCCCATTACGCGTGATGGCATCGAACCCTGCTCTGTGCAGCGAACGATCTTCGACCGAATAGCATTCGGCTCTAGTAGTCTCGAGGCCTCTTCAATACTGCCATCGGTAGAGTTGTTATCGACCAGAATGATCTCGAGGTTTTCGTAGCTCTGCACCAGACAGCTCTTGATACACGGCACCAACCGTGCACCGGCGTTGTAACTGGGAATAATTATTGAGACGAGTGGTTTCACGCTAACTCTCTATACAAGACTGGCGCCGCTTACCCAGGCGGCGGCACTTTATTAATGGACTATTGATCGGAGAGTCCGAGGTAACAGAGATACTCACTGCGCAGGCGGGCATTTAACTCATTTGCCTGCCGCTTTAGCTGCTGCTCCGGCACCGGCACACTCTCATCGACACCGATCAAGGTAAGCACCCTTCGCGACTCGCCCTCGTAGTCGGCTACCAGCTCTTCATAGCAGATCGACTCATAGCTGAGTTTGTGACGTTGTAAAAACTCAATCCACATG
Source organism: Solemya pervernicosa gill symbiont (assembly GCF_002020875.1). NCBI lineage: Bacteria > Pseudomonadati > Pseudomonadota > Gammaproteobacteria > Solemya pervernicosa gill symbiont. Next base: position 49,458 of record NZ_MPRL01000015.1, read on the forward strand.
CGCTCTTGCCAGACCATCCATTTCAGCTCGTTGGTAATCGCAATCGGATCGAAGAGCACTTCCACATCTCTGGTCGAATTCTGCCCATTGCTATCGTGCGTAACCATCCACTCATCGGTCTTCATGGCGATAAAGTTTGAGATTGCCTGAGAGAGCTTATCCCGGCGATAGAGACGAATCAGAACATCCATCTCCTGCAGAAAGTCTAATCCCTCCTGGATTATCACCTTATCCTTGTTACTAAAGACATCTGCAAACTGATCCCAATGAAGTTTGAGACCGAAGGTACCGTTGGCCGAGGTTCTGCGCCGCTCAAGCTCCTGCAGGTACGATTTTATTACCACATCTTTGATGCTATTGATGTTGGCATAGGCGCGGATATTTCTGATATTCAGATACTCATCGGGCGCGCCCGCCAATCCAGTCCGCTCCATCATCTTGCTCAGCAGCCAACTACCCGAGCGGGGTACCGTCAGCAATGCAAAGCGATGGCTTGTCTCCACCCCTGTATTCAGGTCGTGCGATGCTGACATCGCCTCAACAATCTTTTTATCTGTGGTATCCGACATCGCAATATTTCTCGAAGAGAACGTTATAGCTGTGGAGCAGCCGCACCAATGTAGTCGACGTACTCCTGCTTCAGACGCTCATTCAACTCATTCGCCTGTTTCTTCGTAGCAGGCTCTGGAATGTCGATCGATTGCCCATCAAGGCCCATCCAGCTCAATACTGTTCTGGAGCTCTCCTCATACTCACCCGCCAGCTGCTCATAACTGATCGAATGGTAGGGAATATTGCGCCTCTCAAGATATCGCTTCCACATCTGCTCCTCTCTGACCAGCCTGAGGAGACTTTCGGTAATGGCCAGTGGTGCGAACTTGATCGACTCCATATCAAACGAGTCCTCTTCCACATCGTCATGATCGACACGCCACTGGTCGCTCTGCTCGGCGATATAATGGGAGACGGCCTGTGCGACTTTGTCCTGGCGATAGAGGCGAATCAGACAATCCATTTGGGACAGGAATTGACGCCCCTCGTCACGAATACCCTGATCTGTACCGTAGACATTCAAAAACTGACTCCAGTGCATCTTCAGGCCGAAGACACCGTTCTCCGATGTCCTGCGCTGCTCAAGCTCGGAGAGATACTCATTGACTCGAACCCCATCCACCCCTGCATGAGCACCGTACGCCCGTAGGTATCTGACATTGAGATACTCCATCGGCAACCCACACAGGCCGGTATTGCCCAACATCTTGCTCAATAGCCAGCTACCCGACCTCGGTACCGTCAGCAGGCAATAGCGGTAACTCGTCTCGACACCACTATTCAGATCAGACGCTTTAGACATCATCTCTATGATTTTTTGGTCAGTTCTATTCATCTACACATCCAATCTGTAACTCGGTCACCCCAAACATGTGCTACCGCATCCATCACTCAATCCTACCCAGATCCAATCGCCTGGCCTGCGTGATCTCAATAGTGGGGCGGCGGTGCCTCTTCCGACTGCGCTGCCAGTGGCGTGTTTGCCAGCGACTTAATGCGCTCCTTCAGCTGTTCGACCATCAGTCGCATCATCTCCAGCTCCTGCTCCTGACGGTGGACGGTATCGGAGAGAGACTCTATAGCCGCCTCCTGCTCAGTAAAACGGATCTCGAGTTCAGTCAGACGCGACTCCATAACAACCTCAGACAAAATAAAGGCCACATTGTAGAGATTTGTGTCGGCCACGTCCTGCCTGCGCCAAGGCGTAGCGTTCACGACAATTCATCAAGATTCGTCTCGTTCAGAGTGTGATGATTATCGGGAGCATCTGGGGAAAAATGGGCGGGACGGCAAAGGGGAAGCGCCGCCCCACCATCTGGGGATAACCCCGGAAGAAATATAGGAACTCATACCAATGCATCTCCTATAAACTTGAGTCTATAGGGCAAAGTATGATTAAAAAGTTCAAAATTCTGCTCATAAACATCTAAATAGCTGACATATCGATAGATTAAATAATTAAATCATACAGATACAACCAAACAAAAGATTGTCTCCAGCCCACCTGGAGATAAAAAGGCAAGAAAGACATAGAATTATTCGATTGTTTTAGACACAATCCTGCGAATTAATCACCAACAAACGGATAGATCAACGATGCAAGCACCCCGCGTAACCCTTGAGCAATGGCGTACCCTTCAAGCCGTCATCGACTGCGGTGGCTACGCCCAGGCCGCCGAATCACTCAAACGCAGTCAGTCCTCGGTCAGCTACGCCATCGGCCGCCTGCAGAAGCAGCTCGGTGTCACCCTGCTGCGCATCAAGGGGCGCAAAGCAGTGCTCACCGAGGCGGGGGAGGTGCTGCTACAGCGCTCTCGCCAATTGCTGGCCGATGCCGTCAACCTCGAGACCCTGGGGCAGACGCTGGAGTCGGGCTGGGAGCCGGAGATTCGCTTAGTAGTCGATGAGGCGTTCCCTGCCCCGCTGCTGATGAGTGCGCTCAAGTCGTTCGAACCACTCAGTCGCGGTACCCGCATCCAGCTACGCGAGGTGGTCCTATCCGGCGCCTCCGAGGCTCTGCTTGATGGCGCCGATCTGGTCATCGGTTATCAGGTACCGCAGGGGTTTCTCGGTGACACCCTGCTCAACATTGAGTTCACCGCCGTTGCCCACCCCGACCACTCGCTGCATCAACACAACCGCGAACTGAGCGCTAACGATATCGGCCATGAGATGCAGGTGGTGATTCGCGACTCCGGCAGTCGCCCTCAGGATGTCGGTTGGCTCGGTGCCGGCCACCGCTGGACCGTCTCCAGCATTGCCACCGCCATCACCACCATCAGCAGTGGACTCGGCTTCGGCTGGTTACCAAACCACGCCATCGAGCGACAGCTGCAGGAGGGCACGCTGAAACCGCTGCCACTACGCGGCAATCAGAGTTACAGCGCCCAGCTCTATCTCATTTTCGGACGACAGGAGGGGATCGGGCCCGCCACCCGCAAGCTGGCAGAGATCCTCTATCAGGCATGCGGCAACACCCCCACTGAGCAGCCTCCCACCGAGAGTAAATAACGGCTGCATTCCAATTGCGAAGATTGTGTGAAGAGTCTCGCTAAACGGGTGTGCTGATTGAGAAAAAGTGAGATCGTACCCTTCACAACATTCGGATATCAGATGAGCGAATCGCGTTGAGACTTGGATTCACCCACAAACTGTTACTGGCACTGCTGGCGGCCAATATCGTCCTGATCACTATCATGGCCACGGCCAGTCAGTGGAACTTCCAGCGCGGCTTCCTCAACTATCTACGCCAGGTGGAGTTGCAGGAGCTCGACGGTATGCCGGGGCGCTGACCGATGCCTATCGGCAGGAGCAGAGCTGGGGCTTTCTCGAACGCAACCACACGCTCTGGCATAACCGTTTTCTTCTACACCTCTCCAACACCCCAGAACTGACCGAACCGCCACCACCCTTAAGGGCTCGCCGTCCTGACGGCCGTGACCGGCAACTGACCCCGCCACCACCACCGGCAGCGCGTGGCGGCGACCGCAGTAGCCTCGGCAGCCGGATCAGCCTCTACGATGCAAACGGCACGCATATCATCGGCCCTCCCAGCAACAGCAACGAGGCACTCGAGCGCCCGATTACCCTCAAAGGAGAGACCGTTGCCTGGCTGAGACTCACCCCACTGCCGTGGCTCGACGACAGTCTTGAACAACAGTTTCGCGATCAGCAGCGCAACGCGCTCTACCTCACCGCTATCGCCGCACTGCTGCTCTCGCTGCTGGTCTCGATCCCACTGGGTCGCCACCTGCTACAACCGGTCAAGCACCTCATCACCGGTGCCCGCGCACTCGCTGCAGGTGACTATGAAACGCGCATCGACATTGCGCAGAGTGATGAGCTGGGTCAGCTAAGTCACGACTTCAACCTGCTCGCCGAGGCGCTTGAGCGTAATGAGCAGTTACGCCGTCAGGGGATGGCCGATGTCTCCCACGAGCTGCGCACACCGCTATCGGTTCTACGCGCCGAGATCGAAGCGATGCAGGATGGGGTGCGGCCGATCGCCAGCGAACAGCTTGCCACGCTACACGACACCGTAATGGGGCTCAGCCGCCTGGTCGACGACCTCTATGAATTGGCGCTCTCCGACACCGGTGCACTCGACTATCACAGGCTGGATCTCGAGCTAACCACACTGCTCGAGCAGTGCATCGAGAGCGCCACACCGATGCTGACTGAGAAGGCACTGTTGATAGAGTCCGAGATTGGCGGAGAGATCGCGCTGCTGGCTGATGAACGTCGCCTGCGCCAGGTCTTCGCCAATCTGCTGAAAAACTCCGCCCGTTACACCGATGCAGGCGGGCGCGTTTCGATCAGCTGCCAGCAGCTCGGCAACCGCGCCGTGATCGACATTCAGGACTCCGCACCACGAGTTGACGACAAACTCCTGCCACGTCTCTTCGACCGTTTCTATCGGGTTGAGAGCTCTCGCAATCGCGCCCGCGGTGGTGCTGGACTGGGGCTGGCAATCACCAAGGAAATCGTCGAGGCGCACGGTGGCAACATCACTGCACAGCGCTCACCCCTCGGTGGTCTCTGGATTGAGATCACCCTGCCTGTCAGCTCGTAGTGCATAAGATCCAACGCTACCCAGAGCCAATAACCATCCCGATATTCTGTTACCTTATCTCAGATGAATCAGGGCAAGCAGATCATGGTCGTCGAGGATGAGGCGAAACTCGCCGATGTGCTGATCGACTACCTTCATAGCGCCGGTTACACCACCACCCATTTTGATCGGGGGAGCGGCGTGGTCGAACAGGTTAAAAGCGATCCACCCGACCTGATTCTGCTCGATCTGATGCTGCCGGGTCCGGGGAGTCGCTATTTTTGCGGAAGCTTGTTTTGGGCGTCCAAGCCCAAGCAAGCGGCAAATACTTAACGCGACCGTTTATGCCTACGGCGCCCCGATCAGCGAAGGATGGCATGGATATCTGTCGCGAGATCCGCGCCTTCTCCAACGTTCCGATCATCATGGTCACCGCCAAGGTGGAGGAGATCGACCGACTGCTGGGACTGGAACTGGGCGCCGACGACTACGTCTGCAAACCCTATAGTCCGCGCGAGGTGATGGCACGGGTCAAAGCGGTACTGCGACGTACCGACACATCTCTACAACCCAACGACAGTTCAGGTCAGGGTCTGGTTCTCGACGAGACACGCTTTCTCGCCAAGCTCAATGATCAGCCGCTCGACCTCACCCCAGTGGAGTTCCGGCTTCTCAAGGCACTCACCGCACTTCCTGGACGCGTCTTCTCGCGTGCCCAGCTACTCGAACACCTCTACACCGATGGGCGGGTCGTCTGTGACCGAACGGTCGACACCCACATAAAGAACCTGCGCAAGAAGTTGGAAGAGAAGCTGCCTGAGCAGGAGATCATCCACTCGATCTACGGTATCGGCTACAAGCTCGAGATTGAGCTCTGATTCAGCCGCCTAGAGCAGCGCCGTCAACCGCTCAGTCAGCAGGCTCGACATTCCGCCTCGATCAAAATCGCTGTACTTTTCTGCAAAGGCCATCGCTGCCTGTTTGTAGCGACCATCTTCGCAAAGCGCCTTGAGTTTCAGCTTCATCCCATCGGGGTGGAGTTTGGGCGCGCTCAGTCCCGCACCCAGCGCCTGCACCCGCTCACCGACCATATACTGCTCATGGTGGCGCGGCAGCACCAGGCTCGGTACACCGTGCAGCAGTAGCGTGGCAGTCGTGGCGTGGTTGCCATTGGTCAGCGCCACATCACACTGCTGACAGACCTTGCCCATATCGAGTGGCCGTTTAACGAAATGGAGGTTCTTCGAGCCGAACTTTTTCATCACCTTGTGCGAGATCCCATCGGGGTAGATCAGTGTTGGCAGCTCATTCTCGTTGATCACCTTGAGCAGATCAGGCAACGTCTTAAACGGTTTCAGGTAACCGAACAGACGCCTCCCCGGCATCTTGGGCCACTTCGGGTCGGCACCAACCGGATCGGGTCCAACCCCGATAAACTCCATACCGTTACGTTGACCATAGTGGTCGAGCTCTCTGAAGGTGCAGAGCAGTTTCAGATCGACCTCAAAAATCTGACCTACCCGCTCAACTGATTGCATGCCTGCAGCCGTAAGCGACTGATTGATCACATTAAACACCTGCGCCTCATCCTTGCGTGCTGCTGCTTCATCCACCTTGTTCCAGAAGGGCATCAGGGGCATCGGATCATCCTCAGGCGGAATCTGGAAGCCAGTACCAAACACGGCACGTTTCACACCCAGTTCACGCGAGGCGAGCTGAGCAACCGGCGCATGGTCGAACACCATCAGATCGGGTTTAATCAAATCGAACAGGCCACGCCAGGCGTTGATCAGCGAGGTGGTAATATCGACCGAGCTGAAGCCACAGTTATGGAGAATCTGCGCATAGAGCGCCGAGGTCTTCAGTCCCTCACGGAAATCGGGGTGGCAGGGTGCCTGCAGATACTTGACACCAGTACCATGGAAAAACCGCTCCGCACGCTGTAGCTCCTTCATCACGAAGAAGACCTCGTGCCCGGCACTGACTAGCTGTTTTGCCGTCTCCAGATAGGGCGCGATATGCCCCATGCCAGCGCCCATCTCCCAGTTAAACAGGATTCTTGCCAAGATCATCTTCCTTTGAATACGGTGGGGGAGTTACCCTGCCACTCTTAGTTGAATAGTTAGTCCGCGAACCTGGTGGCTATCTCATCAAATTCGCTCTGCAGCGCAGCAAAAGCGTCCACCACCAGAGGATCGAAGTGTGCGCCACGCTCTCTGAGAATCATCTCTGCGGCGATCTCATGTGAAAATGCATCCTTGTAGACACGCTTGTTGATCAGGGCGTCGTAGACATCGGCCAGCGCCATTAATCGTCCAGAGATCGGAATCGCCTTCCCCTTTAGACCTTCCGGATAACCACTGCCATCCCACCGTTCGTGGTGCGTTAACGTTATCTCTTTGGCGATGTAGAGGAATGTCGTGGTACCGATATCTTGCTCTGCCCTGACCAGCGCCTCGTAACCGTGCGTGGTGTGACGCTTCATCTCATCCCACTCGTCGGCATCCAGCTTCCCGGGTTTAAGAAGAATATGATCGGGAATGCCCACCTTTCCGATATCGTGAAGCGGTGCCGAGCGGTAGAGGCGATTAATCGTCTCATCAGTCAGATAGTCGCAATAGTCGGGATGATCCTTCAGGTGCTCAGCCAGCAGCTTCACATAGTGCTGGGTCCGTTTGATATGGTTTCCCGTTTCGTTATCGCGAGTCTCGGCGAGCGATGCCAGGCAAACAATGGCCACATCCTGCGTCTTCAGAATCTCATCCGTTCTACGCATGACACGCTCTTCAAGAACCCGGTTCTGATCGCTCAAAACACACTTGCTCTGTGCCAGTGCAATATGATTTTTAACACGACTACGAACAATCGGCGGACTGATCGGCTTGGTAATGTAATCGACCGCGCCGAGTTCGAATCCCCGGACCTCATCATCGACCTCACTCTTTATCGTCAGGAATATCACCGGAATATCGGCCGTCGATGGATTCTCCTTCAGCTTACGACACACCTCCAGACCGCTTATCTCGGGCATCAGGATATCGAGCAGTATCAGGTCGGGCACCTTGCCGCTAGCGACCCGCTGTAACGCCTGCACGCCATTCTTGGCAACGCTGATGTTGTACCGCTCATTCAGCGCACCGACCAGTACATCGATATAGAAGGTCTCATCATCGACAATCAACACCCGCGGTCTCTGATCGTCATCCATCTCACTATTCATCCAGATTAATTCCCATTAAAGTCGCAATCTCCCTCAGTGAGACGATCGCCTGGTCGAAATCGTAATCGTTGATCTGTTGGCCCAGCTGGGCGGCCAGCCCTGCCGCTCCATTATCTACTGCTTTCAAGGATACGGCCAAACGCCTGTAGATTTCCCCGGCATCTGGAGAACCCTGATTGAGCAGGTGAGCCAGATTCGACAGCAGCTGCGATATCTCCCCTGCAGTGGTCGAATGCTGTAGATCCTCTTGCTTCAACGTCCCATCTGCCTCCTTCTCCCTCAGATCGAGACTTTCGATCCCCCTAAAGACGATACCTGCCTGCAGACAGAACTCATCAAGCAACGCTGCAATCTCCGCAGGCTTGTCACCGCTGTTTACCGCCAGACGAAGATCTCGCGTCGCATCATGGAAGCTCGATGCACCGATATTTCCCGTTACGCCCTGCAGGGTATGCAGCAGTCGTCGTGACTCTTCAACCTCATCGCCCGCCACCCAGGTACGCAATTGAGTGCAGTTGTCGGCATAGTTGTCATTGAAGTCCGTCAGCAGCTTGAAAAAGAGCGTGCGATTACCACCCACGCGCTTCAATCCCCAGGCGAGATCGATGCCCTCGACCTGATCGGGCAGCACATCCCCGGATGGCAGCTCACTCCTTTCGGGCACGGCCACCAAGTCCTCATCCGGCAGCCAGTTCTGTAACGTTGCCAATACCTTATCGGGTTCAATCGGCTTGGAGAGGTAATCGTTCATACCTGCCTCCAGGCAACGCTCTCTGTCTTCGGCCATCGCATGGGCCGTCATTGCAATGATCGTCAGATGGGTATTCTGTAACTCCTTGCGGATATAGCGTGTTGCCTCCAGTCCATCCATCACCGGCATCTGGATATCCATAAAGACCAGACTGAAATCGACCTCCTTGATGCGCTCTATCGCCTCTTCACCATTCTCGGCAACCATCACCAGCAGCCCCATCCCCTCCAGCAGCTCCTTGGCGACCAGCTGATTGATATCGTTATCCTCCACCAGCAGCACCTGTCCCTTGAAGCGTTTGCGCTGCACATCAGAGTGGTGCGCCTTCAACTGCGAAGGCGCACCCTGAAAGAGCTCGTGGATGGTATCGAACAGCGTGGAGGGGTTGATCGGCTTGATCAGCACGCCATCGACCAAACTCCTCTTTTCATCGCTCTCCAGTTCATCTCGACCATAGGGGGAGATCAACAGAAGCTTCGGCTGTTTAATCAGTCCGAGTTCGTTTCTGATCCGTTTTGCCGCCTCAATCCCACTCATACCAGGCATATCCCAATCCATCAGCACCATATCGATCGACAAGCTATCCATTGACGTACGATCCAACTGCGGCTGCTCGAGCAGTTCGAACGCCTGCTGCGCGGATTCAACAGTAGTCACCTCGCTGAATATCGAAGAGAGCATCTCCGATATCGCCTGCCGTGCGCTTCTGTTACCGATCACCAGTAGTACACGCATGGAACGCAGATCGACCCCGGAGCGCAGGAGAGGCTGTTCATCCTCATCAGGCAGAGGCAGTACCAGCTCGAAGGAGAATGTGCTTCCAGCGCCAAGCTCACTCTCAACCTGTAGCCTTCCCCCCATCAGCAACACCAGGTTGTTGCTGATACTCAGCCCCAGACCGGTTCCCCCATGCTGGCGCGTGACTGAGCTGTCTGCCTGCACAAAGGCCTCCAACAGATCCTCGACACGCCCCGCATCGATACCACTTCCCGTGTCGGTAACCTTAAACCTGAGCCTCACTCGATCGCCCATCTCCTCCACTAGTTCGACCGAGGTCACCACCTCACCCTCATCGGTAAACTTGATCGCGTTATGCACCAGATTTAGCAGTACCTGTCCGATACGCAGAGGATCACCAATCAGCTTGTTCGGCGCCTTCGCATCACGCTTGAGGATCAGCTCCAACCCCCTCCCTTCAGCTTTGACATTGACCATGCCAAAGAGATTTTCGAGTAGCGCATCGAGCTGAAATTCAGTCGATTCGATCTCAAGCTTGTTCGCCTCGATCTTGGAGAAATCCAGGATATCGTTAATGATGCCGAGCAGGTTATGCGCGGAGAGTTTGATCTTGCTCACATAGTCATGCTGCTTCTCATTCAGCTCGGTATTCAGTGCCAGATAAGACATACCGATAATGGCATTCATCGGCGTTCTGATTTCATGACTCATGTTGGCCAGGAAGTCTCTCTTGAATCGATTTGCCTGCTCCGCAGCGAGGATCGCCTCGGAGAGTTCATGCTCCATGCTAATCCGCTCGGTCATGTTCACCAAAATCGTCAGATTCATCATCTCATCGTTGAGCCGAACGGGAATAACTGAAAGCACACACTCCGCGGTATTCCCCTTTAGTGTCTTCACACTCACCGCGCAGTTATCAACTCGCCCATCGCGTGCCAGCATTTGGCTTACCTTGGTACGACCCGCAGGATCGAAAAACATCTCGAGACCAGTACCCTCCAACGCATTTCCCTCAGACTCAAGTTCAGTGGTCACATATGAGTTGGTCATCACAATTCTATTCTTATGATCACTAATAATGATCGAGAGCGGCACGGTGTTGATAATCAGCTTCAGTTGCTCTTCACTTCGTGCCAGTGCACGCTGCTGGCGCTTGACCTGAAATAACCAGGCCATAATCAGCACAAGAGCACCAACCGCAATGGCCACCACCTTCCATAGCAGCGAATAGTCGACACCGACATCGTAACGGATCGACATCCACTTCTTCCTCAGGTCGCTCTTCTCGGCATCGGAAAGATTGCCGATCGCTTTTTCGAGAATCGGAATCAGCTCCGGCCAATCCTTTCTCACACCGATCGAGAGGTCGTACTGGTATTGTGTCGGTGCCCCCACCTTTACGTTGCTCAACCCCTTCTGATTAATCAGATGGCTACCGACGGTAAGATTGCCGACATAACCGTCGACCTCACCCAGAGAGACCAGCTCCAGACCACAATAGGTGTTCTCAACACGCACCAGCTCGATCCCAGGATAGTCACGGCTCAAATAATCCTCGGTCACATACCCCTTCACCACCGCTATCCTCTTGCCGAGAAAGTCGTCGAGATCGGTCACGAACGGCAATCTGTCCGAAACAAAGATGACAAACGGAAAACTGGCATAGGGTTTTGTGAAGTTGAGATACTGCCTACGCTCTTCGGTATTGACCGCAGCAGAGAGCAGATCGACACGCCTCTCCCTCGCCGCCTGCAACACCTGCTCCCACGCCATGTCGCCATCGGCCTGCATCTCGACCTCAAGCAGAGAGCTGATGTATTTGATGTACTCGGAGGAGACCCCCTGATGCTCGCCTCGACCATCCAGAAACTCGATCGGCGCCCAATCACGATCGATACCAACCCGCATCTGTGGATGATCTGCAAGCCAGAGACGCTCCTCGTCAGTCAGACCGATATCCTTTTTCACCACCTCACCACCACCGATGGAGACCCAGTTATTGAGGATCGTCAAACGCTGCTGGTCAGTAATATCACTCATCGCCTTGTCGATGACCGTCACCAACGGCTTCAAGCCTGGAGTTCGGTGAACGGCAATACGTTGCTCGGAAGAACCGATACCTGGATCACCGGTAAAGCGCAGATTGGCAAGCTGTGCCTGCTGAATAAGCCACTGCGCCACAACCCTGTTGCCGATGTAGGCGTCCGCCTTACCCCACGAAACCCCCTGTAGCGCCTCGACCGTTGAATCGAACAGCACCAACTCGATCTGTGGGTGATCCTGCTCCAGTTGGCGCATGGTGGAAAAATTGTTCTCTACCGCTACTCGCTTGCCGTAAAGGGTTTCAATGGCATCCAATTCCGCGTCTTCGTGACGCGCCACAATTGTCTTGTGCACAGTGAAGAATGGCTGAGTGAAGTAGAGATCCTTTGCTCGCTCCTCGGTCTTCACCACCGATGTCGCTACGGGCAGCGTGCCGCTGCGTACCTTCTCCAGCATCTGCTTGAAGGTCGGTCCCGGATGAACATTAAACGTAATGCCCAGTTTCTCTCCTATCAGCGCCAGATAGTCGGCGGCGATGCCACTGTGTTGCGTCTGCTGCCCCATAAAATCGATCGGCGGCCAGTTTCCATCCACACCAACATCGACAACCGGATTGCGACTAAGCCAATCACGTTCATCTTCACTGAGTTCGATCACCTCTCCACTATCGATGGCCCCGGTCTGCCACTGCAGTCCGAGCCACTTGTCGGTAATCGCCGTGAACTCACCGACCTCAATTTCATCGAGATATCGATTAACCAGCATCAGCAGCGCCACATTACCGCGCTGTACAGCGGCACGGTAAGGCCGCACATAGAGCGGTGAGGCCATCATGCGGAAGCCGCTCTTGATCCCGCTCTGCTTGAGATAGCGACTCAGGTAGTGGGGTTGGGTTACAAAGAGATCTATCTCTCCCTCAGTCGCTGCCGAGAAAAGTGCGTCGTACCCCTTGTAGAGCGCCAGCTCCACGGTGGGGAAATTCTTACGCATATAGCTCTCGTGATAGCTGCCCGCCGTGACACCGATTCGGTGAAGCACCAACTCGGCGTCATCTTCGATCAGCCCGACCTTACGACTTGAGAAGATGTGGTAGGCACTACTCAGAATCGGTGTTGAGAAGTCCATATACTGCTTGCGCTTCTCACTCTCAAAAAGACCGGCATTGATATCGGCCACACCATCCCTGACCATCGCCTGTGCCTCTTTGTTATAGGCACCGACGAATTTCACCGGGATGCCTGACTTCTCACTCCACAGCTTCCAGATATCGATCAGAATACCGTCCGCCTCACCCGCGCTGTTACGAAACTGGGTCGGCTCGCTATCAAGTCGATAGGCAATCGTCACTGCCGCCTCTGCGCCATCAACCGGTTCGGCATCTTGAACAGCTTTGGAAACAGACGGGAAAGTAAACAGCGCGAGCAGCAGCGCAGAGAGCCAAATGAAGTGAGTGCAATTTCCGTAGCTGTTATTCATGACACCCTACCTGGCAGTTGGTGTGGCAAAGCGGGGACGCTCCTATCCACCCAGAAAACTGTTCAGCGCCAATGGCATGATCATGAGTTCAGGTCACACGGCACCGCAGCGTTCTCACTGATTAAACCACAACCGTAGCGCGTCAGGCAGAGAGTACCAACGCCTCCTCAAGCGCCTCTTCTGCCGCCAGCCACTGCTCCTCAATCTCAGCCAGTACCTGATCGACTCGAGCCTGCTCCAGTAGCAGCTCCTTCAGCTCGGCCTTGCGGGTATCGCTATAGAGATCGCTATCACCCAGTCTGGTTTCAATTGTTGCCTTCTCATCACTGAGGCGCGTCATCGCCTTCTCCAGCTTATCGAGGCTCTTTTTAAGCGGCTGTAGCTGTTTTCGCTGCTCCGCCTCCAGGCGCTTCTGCTCCTTGCGATTAGTGGCACTGTTGCTGGCAGAGGGTTTCGCCTCAGCAGACTTCTCATCACGGCGCTGCTCGGCCAACCACTGGCGATAGCTCTCCAGATCACCATCGAAGGGCCTCGCGGCACCATCAGCAACCAGCCACATCTCATCAGCGACACTGCGCAGCAGATGGCGGTCGTGCGAGACCACCACCATCGCCCCCTCAAATCCCTGCAGCGCCATGCCGAGGGCGTGACGCATCTCAAGATCGAGGTGGTTGGTCGGCTCATCGAGCAGTAGCAGATTGGGGCGCTGGTAGACCAGCAGCGCCAACACCAGCCGCGCCTTCTCGCCACCGGAGAAGGGGGCGATGGACTCGAAAACACGATCGCCGTTAAATCCGAATCCACCCAGGAAGTTACGCGCCGCCTGATCGGTGATCTTTGGATCGATGCGTGAGAGATGGGTGGCAGGGGTTGCCGCCGGATCGAGCTGTTCGAGCTGATGCTGTGCAAAGTAGCCGATCTGCAGATCGGGCGGCACCTCGCGTTCACCCGCCATCGACGACAACTCACCGGCCAGTAGACGAATCAGGGTCGATTTACCGGCACCATTGTGACCAAGCAGGCCGATGCGCTGCCCCGGCAACAGGGTCATCTCAACGTTAGAGATAATCGGCTTGCCCTCATAGCCGACAGCCACCTCATCAAGGCGCAGCAGTGGACTCGGCTGCTTCTCCGGCACTGGAAACTCGAAGTGAAACGGGGAGTCGACATGGGCGGCAGCGATCAGCTCCATGCGCGCCATCGCCTTGAGGCGCGACTGCGCCTGCTTCGCCTTGGTCGCCTTGGCGCGGAAGCGATCAACAAAATGCTGCATATGGGCGATTTCGGCCTGCTGACGATCGTAGGCGACCTGCTGCTGGGCCAGCCGCTCGGCACGGCGCACCTCAAAATCGGAGTAGCCCCCAGCGTAGACCACCATCCCCTCCTGCTCGATATGGGCGATGTGGTGCACCACCCGATCGAGAAAGTCACGGTCGTGTGAGATCAGCAGCAGCGTGCCGGGGTAGCTGCAGAGCCACTCCTCAAGCCAGATCACGGTATCGAGATCGAGGTGGTTGGTCGGCTCATCGAGCAGCAGCAGATCGGAGCGGCACATCAGCGCCTGGGCGAGGTTGAGGCGCATGCGCCAGCCACCGGAGAAGCTGGTGACGGGTTGCTGCAGCTCCTCCTCGGCAAAACCGAGTCCGTGCAGCAGCTTGGCGGCACGTACCGGTGCGCCGTAACCGTCGATGTTTGAAATACTATCGTGCAGCGTCGCCTGCAGATGACCATCATCGACCGCCTCCGCCTCGGCGAGGCTCGCCTCAAGGGCACGCAGCTCACTATCGCCATCAATCGCGTAATCGATAGCGCTACGCTCTACTGCCGGGGTCTCCTGGGCGACGTGGGCGATCACCGTCTTCGGCGGCATCGACCAGTTGCCCTCATCGACCTGCAGCTCACCGCGCAGCAGCGCAAACAGGGATGATTTCCCGCAGCCATTGGCGCCCGTCACACCGACCCGCTGGCCGGCATGAATCGTAATATCGACCTCTTTGAGCAGCGTGCGACTTCCACGCCGTAGGGTCATCTGATCGAGTTTCAACATGGCGCGGAGTTTAGCAGCTCTCTCCACAAGGAGGTGTTGTTGAGAAGTGTGTGGGCATCTGGGACCGATCAGCTCGTAGCCCGGATGGAGTAGCACGCAATCCGGGGTCTTGTAGCGATCTTCCCGGATTGCGCTTCGCTTCATCCGGGCTACAACGACAGAAACCTCTTCCCTCACTATTAGAATAAGGGGTAGAGGATGCAGCAAATCGACGCACTTTCAGGAGAGTGAGTTACGAGCATTGCCATGACATGGGCAGTTAATGGAGGCTTGTTCTCGGCAGTCTACTGCCGTCATACAGGTTCAGACTGCATCGCGTACACAGCGCGCATAGTTATAGATGCGCACCTCATCACGCTGCCCGCCCATCGCCGGCCATGATTTCGGTTCACCGGTTTTTGGATCGCTGCGCTGTGCACCGGCACCGTGGGTATCGACCCCATCAACCGAGGTACAGGCACCGAAACAGACGTAGTTCGCCATACCCGCACTATCGCCGTGGGTGGTACTCGACCAGAACCAGCCACGGCTATCGCGCTGGGCAAAAAAGCGCATATCGATTGCCGGGTAGGCGTTGCGGTAATCAACAATACTCTGCAACGCCTTCACGTTGGGCAGTCGCCAATCATCTTTGCCAGCCAGCTGCAGGTCGTTGCAGTAGGCGAGCAACTGCGGCCAGTCACGCTCCTTACCATCATCTGACTGCTGCCAGACCAGACCACTCTTCCGGTCGCTGATGGTGCCATTACGATTGTCGACCAGTAGATTTTCGCCATAAGGCTCGCCACGCACGCAGCGGTAGAAGAGGCCGTAACGACCATTGGTCGGCGCCTGTTTGATCCGACCATCGAGAAAGTTAAAAAAGAAGGCGGCCTCGACATTGCGCCCCCAGTGGTCACCCGCATAGATCGTACTCGACCAGGTCTGACCCATCATGCTGGTGCGGTGGGTGGAGCGGAAGCGGTCACCCGTAAGAATCGACTCATCCGGCTCCTCTAGTTCAAAATAACGACTGTTGATAAAGAAACGGCTACCGGTCACGCCACGCCAGTCACTGATCGAGAAGAGTGATTTGATATTAGGCAGCCGCCAGTCGTCACGCCCAGCCAGCTCGAGCTGTTCGCAGGCACGTTTCGCCGCATAAAAACCGAGCCGCTCCCGGTTATGCTCCTGCTGCCACTGCAGGCCCGTCGAGTGATCCGTCACTGTACCGTTGCCATGATCGGTATATGCCTGAGGTCCACCGACGAAGCTTGCATCCTGTCCATAGAAAGGCTCCCCCTCAGCCGGACAGTCGATCTTGCCTCGCCCATCGAAACAACTTCCCTGCATCGTATCGGCAATACGGCTCGAACTTGCCTGTGCCGTGGGGTTTGTCGCAGAGATATTCAGCGCAGAGGGTCGAGCACCACGTGGCTGCATCTCGCCCGATCCTCCCGGTCCAGCGGGTCTGCCCTGATCTCCTGTACCACCGGGACCACCGGGACCACCTCGACCACGCTCCGGCACACAGACCCTGCCATCCTGCCCCATGCTTCGGCAGCTTCCGCTCACCCTACCGTGCGGTGCCGTGAAGCTACATTGCGAACCTTCACTACTGCTCTGACACGCCGACTTCGCCTCCGGTGGCGGCCCACCCATCGGACCACGCTCCGGCATCTGTGCGGCCGTTACCGCCGCGGCAAACATAAACGCTGCAAATATTAGATAGAGGTAGTGCATCTCATCGACTCCACATTGCATTAATCACAATGTTGAGAGTAGGGATGGAATGTGAAGAGAGTGTGCAGATTAACCGCTTTTACAGACGGCGGATGAAATCACTCGCCGGGAATCACCTTGAGTGAAGGCAGATTGGTGCGACCGATCACATGCAGGACGATGCCGACGCCGACAAAGAAGACCACCGAGGCCATAAACGCCGCAGTGACGGGATGCTCAGAACCGTGCTCCTGATACTTCACATAGCTCAATACCATGCAGCCGATCGCCAACAGATAGTTGATATAAGCCGTAATGACGACGGCTTGCTGAATTTTTCCCTTCTTGGCCATTTCTGCTGTTACCTCGTTTTCGTGGCGTGCAACTTAGCATAGGCATTGAAATATAAGATTGATACGGGTCAACACCGATTGGGCTGCAAAGTATCGTGCCATCCCCAGCCAGCCAGCAACATCGCTTATCATGCCCAATCCGATCTAAACCGAAACAGAACATGACCGACTCCATCGACGAGTGGCACACCTACATCGTGCGCTGCAGCGACGATACGCTCTACACCGGCATCGCCAAGGATCTTGAGCAGCGTATCGATCAACACAACGCGGGCAAGCTGGGGGCTCGTTATACCCGCGCCCGTCGTCCGGTGACCTTGATCTATTCCGAACCCTCCGCCTCGCGCTCCGAGGCGCAGAAACGCGAGTATGCGATCAAGCAGCTCACTCGTGCGCAGAAACTTACTCTCATCGATGACTAACGCATGGGTTCGGAGTCAAAACCGACTCCGACCCCTCATCGATGCCTCCTCATGACGTTTACTCGTCGCGATTACGCTGTCCGATCCAGATCACCAGCGGCAACAGAAGCAGTAGACCCCAGGGACCCAATGCGCCGCCCCCGCCACCACCGAAGCTGGGTCGTGAACCACTGAACATCGGCTGGCTGTTATCAACCCGGCGTTGCACCGGCGCCTGTGCCTTGCGTTGCTGCTGCGCTGCAACTTCCTGCTGACGTCTCGCCTGGTTGATGCGCTGAATTCCGCGCTGCGCAAAGACCTCATCACGCACCACCACCATCGAGGTGTAGTCGGTTACCAGTGAAAACCCCTTGCCGAGATCGGTCACTGCCTGTTTCAGATCGGCCTTCTCGCCAAAGTCCTCCATCTCACCCACCATCTGCTCGATGGTGGCGTAGGCCCAGAGTCGCTCGATCTCGGGGTTAGTGGTTGCCGTTGCCGGGAAGTTGAATCGACTCCGGTACTGTTTTTTATCACCGGAGATCTTCGCATTCAGGGTAATCTCCGCTTCGCCATCGCCCCAGTAGTGACCAAAGGCGACTAGCTGCTGACCACGGTAGAGGCTACCGATCTGCTTCGGTGTGAGATCGGCTGTTTTAATGCCGTCGATTTTCAGCTCCACACCGTGCAGCGCCTGATGGGTCATCTTGCTGGTTGCAGCCAGCAGCTGACCGACGATGTCATCGCTGTTAGAGATACTCATCGCAAAGCCGTTGGAGGCCTTGCTTACCGCCTCCAGTAGTGGACGATTGGCGCTGTTGCCCATAATGAAGGTAAAGAGACGGATGTCCTTCTTCTCGATCAACTCGATGAACTTGCGCTGCACCGTCTCACCGACGTTGGCCACACCATCGGTGACCAGCACCACCGCACTACTGCGATCGGGATCGATCGATTTCAGCCCCAGCTCAATGCCACCGAAGAGGTTGGTACCACTGGTCGGCTGTACCGCTGCCACCTTGTCGCTATAACGCTGAACACTCTCAGCCGTCGCGGCGACATACCCTGGGGTCAGCTCACGTGCACCACTGTTAAAGAGCACGATGCGGAAGCGGTCGTTACCGCTCATCTTCTGCAGCGCGCGGCTCACGCCATCGGCCAGCGTGGCGAACTTGCCTCGCATAGAACCTGAGATATCGAGTACAAAGATGTAATCACGACCCTCGGTGATCGGTTGCAGATCCTCACCGGGGGTCACCACCAGCATGAAGGTACCGCGACCGTTTGCATCGGTTTTGTGGGTGATCAGATCGACACTACCCGGCAGCCCCTCCTGCTGACGCCAGTAGACCACCAGATCCTTGTCGAGTGTGTAGGCGACTGCACCACCCTGCGGATTGAAGGGAATTGCCGTTGCACCCTGCTGATCGTCATCACCAGTGGTCGCACTCGATGCCGTCGCAGACGCGACCGAGGCGATGTTCACATCCCATACACCCCCGCTCCGCTGCGACACCTGCGCGGCGGTTTGCCCCGGTACGCGCACCGCATCGACCGGGTAGGCTGAGCGCAGCTGCAGATCGAAACTGAAACTGCCGGTCACCTTCTCGTTGGCAGTCCAGAAGGCGAGCTTCTGCTCATCGACACCCCCCTCCTCCAGTGGATAGACGTAACGGCCGATGCCGCTGTCGATATGGGCCGGTTGCAGGTAGACCAGGCGGATACGGGTATCGTCCCCAGCGCGCACCGGACTGACCGAGATATCGAAGGATTTATGGCTATCCTTCTCGGTAATGCCCGCCTCTCGCCCCGCCGCCTTCTCCTCCTCATAGACGCGGCGCGCCTCCCCCTTCTCCAGCACCTCACCGCTCACCGGCTTGCCATCGATCCACATCGTGAACTCCGCCACCGCACCGTGAGCCGGTACCGGGAAGGAGTAGACCGTCTCCAGATCCTGAGCGTGCGGGTTGTGGAACTGCTGCTCCACGGTGGTGATGGCGTAACCATCTTCGATCACCACGCTGACGTTATGATCTCTGATCTCCAGCGCCGGCAGGCTGCTGCCCGTCGGAGTCAGTAGCCCCGCTGCCTGTGTGGCACTGCCTACGACCAGCGCCAGCGTTACAACCAGCAGCTGCCAGATCGTTCTTTTGTTTCGTTCTCTATTCATGATTCATATCCTCCAGGGTTATTAAGCATTAATAAAAACACCGTTCAATTAATGTTCTCTTTTAACCCCTCACGTGACTGGATTTGATGGGAGGGGTTGATTAATGAACAGTGCTCAGTTAATTTGTAGCACACAAATAAACACCGTTCAATATTTTTGCTAGACTTACTGAAAAACGAGAGCTGCACCCAAGAGTGCAACATATAAGGAGTAGAGAGATGGCCAGACGCAGTGACCACAGCCGCGAGGAGATCAAGGAGATGGCGCTCGCCGCCGCCGAGCATATCGTGGCGATGGAGGGGTGCCAGGGGCTGAGCGCACGCAAGATCGCCAAGGCGATCGGCTACACCGTCGGCACCCTCTATCTGGTGTTCAAGAACCTCGAGGAGCTGATCCTCCACGTCAACGCCCGCACCCTCGACACCCTCTACGCTGAGATGGTCGACGCCGCCAACGACTGCGAGACACCCGAGCAGTGCGTGATGGCGCTCGGAAACTGCTATATCCACCACGCCAACAGCTACAGCCGCCGCTGGGGGATGATCTACGAGCACATCACTCCCGAGGGTGAGGAGGTGCCGGATTGGTACCAGGCGAAGGTTTCACGCATGTTCGCACTGGTGGAGAGGGCGCTGGAGCCGATGACCACCCTCTCCGACGAGGAGCGCAAACGCGCTGCGCGGGTTCTCTGGAGCGGGGTGCACGGCATCTGCAATCTGCAGCACGCCAATAAGCTCGACGTGGTCGGCGAATCCTCGGGCCAGGAGCTGGCCGAGGCGTTGATCAGCAACTATCTGAAAGGACTCTCAGCATGAAACGGGCAATCATCAAACTACTAAAGATCTTCTTCCGCACCCTGGTCGGCCTGCTCTACCGCGTCGAGCTGAAGGGGATGGAGAACTACCACGCCGCCGGCGAGCGGGTCCTGATTGTCGCCAACCACACCTCCTTTCTCGACGCCGCACTGCTCACCCTCTTCCTGCCCGGCAAGCCGACCTTTGCCATCAACACCGAGATGGCACAGCGCAAGATATTCCGCCCCTTCTACGCCTTCGCCACCCTCTTCCCGATGGACCCGACCAATCCGCTCTCGACCAAGGCGCTGATCAAGTACCTGAAGGGTGACCGCAAGGCGGTGATCTTCCCCGAGGGGCGCATCACCACCACCGGCTCGCTGATGAAGATCTACGATGGCCCCGGCATGGTCGCCGAGCACGCCGAGTCGACCATCCTGCCGGTCCGCATCGACGGCGCCGAGCGCTCCCCCCTCTCGCGGCTGCAGGGGATTGTGCCGCTGCGCTGGTTCCCCAAGGTAAAGATCACCATCCTTCCACCCCAGCGCATCGTCCCGCCGGAGGGGATCAGCCGCCACGAACAGCGCAAATACTCGGGCGAGCGGCTCCACCGCATCATGGTCGATATGATGTTCGAGACCAGCGATCACCACCAGACGCTCTTCGATGCGGTGATCGATGCGCGCAAGACATTCGGCCGCAAAACCGTGGTGCTCGATGACATCAAGCGCAAACCGCTCAGTTACGACCGTCTGATCACCGGCGCCTTCGTGCTCGGTGAGAAGCTGGCGGCATTGAGCCACCACGGCGAACGGGTCGGACTGCTGCTACCCAACGCCTCCGCCACCGTCGTCTCGCTGCTGGGTCTGCAGGCGCACGGTCGCACTCCGGCAATGCTCAACTTCACCGCCGGGCTCAACGGCATGCGTGGCGCCTGCGAGACGGCCCAGATCAATACCGTGATCACCTCGCGCAGTTTCATAGAGAAGGGGAAGCTGGAGCCGGTGATCGAGGGGCTGAGCGAGAGTGTTGAGATCTGCTACCTGGAGGATATCGCCGAAGGAATCTCACTTGCCGACAAACTGCGCGGCCTGCTCGCCAGTCGTTTCGCCAGATCGAGTTACCGCCGCCGTGCCGGTGCAGTCGACCCGCAGGATGCCGCGGTGGTGATCTTCACCTCCGGCTCCGAGGGGGTACCGAAGGGGGTGGTACTGAGCCACCTCAATCTGCTCGCCAACTACCAGCAGATGCGCGCCAGCGTGCCATTCAACCCGACCGACTCGATCATCAACGTGCTGCCGATCTTCCACTCCTTCGGCCTCACCGCAGCGACCATCCTGCCGCTACTCTCCGGCATCAAGTGCTTCCTCTACCCCTCGCCGCTCCACTACCGCATCATTCCGGAGATCGCCTACGAGATCGGTGCCACGGTGATCTTCGGCACCAACACCTTCCTCGCCGGCTACGCCAAGCACGCCCACCCCTACGACTTCCACAAACTGCGCTACGTCTTCGCCGGGGCGGAGAAGGTGCACGAGCAGACCCGCAAGGTCTGGATGGATAAGTTCGGCCACCGCATCCTCGATGGTTACGGCGCCTCCGAAACCAGCCCTGTGCTCTCCTTCAACACCCCGATGGCGTGCAAGCTCGGCAGTGTTGGTCAGCTGATGCCCGCCATCGACTACCGCCTCGAGCCGGTCGAGGGTGTCGCCGAGGGTGGCCGACTCCACGTGCGCGGCCCCAACGTGATGAGCGGCTACCTGCTGCACGACAATCCCGGTGTACTGGTGCCGCCGCAGAGCAGCATGGGTGCTGGTTGGTACGACACCGGCGATATCGTCACCGTCGATGACGAGGGTTTCGTCACCATCCAGGGGCGTGCCAAGCGCTTTGCCAAGATCGGCGGTGAAATGGTTTCGCTGGCGGCGGTCGAGGAGCTGGTCAACAGGGTCTGGCCCGATGCATTGCATGCGGTGGTCTCGGTGGCCGATGCGCAGAAGGGCGAACAGCTGGTGCTGATCACAGAGAGGAAGGAGTCACCGCGCGCTGAACTGCTCGGCTATGCACGTGAGACGGGAGTGAGCGAACTCTCGGTGCCGCGCCACTTCATCACCGACACTGCCATCCCGCTGCTCGGCACCGGCAAGATCGACTACCCCGCCGCGCAGCGCATCGCCGACGCAGCACAGTAGAGCAGTCGTTATGAATCGCGGCATCTACACCTTGATGGTGGCGCAGTTTCTTACCGCCTTCGCCGACAACGCAATCCTCTTCGCCGCCTTCGCCATGCTCAGCGAGATGGCGAGCGTCGGCGAGTGGTACAAACCGGCACTGCAGGGCGCCTTTCTGCTCGCCTTCGTGGTGCTGGCCCCCTGGGTCGGGCGCTTTGCCGACCGACACGCCAAGCGTTCGGTACTGACCATCGGCAATGCGATCAAAGCACTCGGCGCACTGCTGCTGATGCTCAACCTCGAACCGCTGCTCGCCTACGCAGTGGTCGGTATCGGAGCCGCCGTCTACGGCCCGGCCAAGTACGGCATCCTTCCCGAGCTGACCGGCCACAAGAAACTGGTGAAGGCGAACGCCCTGATCGAGGGATCGACCATCATCGCCATCGTGCTTGGTGCAGTGATTGGTGCCAATATCGCCGACCAGAGCATAAGCTATGCCTTACTGCTGATCGTCACCGCCTATCTGCTCTCACTTGTCGGTAGCCTGCTGGTACCGAAGACAACGAGCAAGACACAGCCACCTACGGGTTCGGCCATCCGTCACTTCGGCACCATGATGGCGCGCTTCTTCACCACCAGCCACGCCCGCTTCTCAATGCTCGGAGCCAGCATCTTCTGGGCCGCTGCGGTGGTGTTGCGGGTGATGATGGTCGCCTGGGCTCCGGCGGTGCTCTTAACCAGCTCCACCGCCGAGATTGCCAATCTCACCGTCTTCATCGCCATTGGTATCGCCCTTGGTGCCTTCATCGTGCCGTGGCTGGTACCGATAGAGCGGCTACGTCGGGCCAGAGTCGCCGCCTATGTAATGGGCGCACTGATCGTCGTACTGGCAACGGTTAACGACCCTACCCTCGCCAAGATCGTGCTGCTCCTGATCGGCATGTCCGGAGGCATCTTCGTCGTACCGATCAACGCCGCCCTGCAGGAGCTCGGCCACCGCTCCATCGGTGCCGGTGGCGCGGTAGCGATCCAGAACTTCTTTGAGAACCTCGCCATGCTCGCCGGCACTGGCCTTTACACCCTGGCCCTTGGTGGCGGGATAGATCCTGTGGTCGCTGTGTATTCCCTCGGAGCACTGGTGATTATTGCCACCACCATCATCGCCTGGCATCTGCCAAAGGTGGCGGAGTCATGGCCACCTGCGACAAGTGGTAGTTAGCACGAATAAGCAACAAACAAATTTAACGCCTATTCCTCCGAGCAGCCTTCCCTCTCTTTGCATTCGTGATAACTTCACAGCATGAGTAAGGCACCGACGATAGCCATCCTGTTTGATAAATCGACTCGTGATGATGACATACAGATGTATAGAATCTGGCACCTCGCCAACGCATGGCGTGAGCAGGGATTTCGAGTTGAGATAGTCCGCAACCTCAGTGAACTGGAAGAAGCCGATCTAGTTGTTCCACAGATCGATATCAGCGTGATTCCCGAGGAGTACCGTCCTCTGCTTAAACTATCGACCCCGGTTGTTAATCGGAGCGTGGTTGATATTCGCAAGTCGGCCTTCAGCCAATATTTGGTTTCACCGGATGACGACTACGACGGTCCCGTTATCGTTAAGAGTGACTGCAATTGTGGTGGTGGTCCTGAACGTCGGGCGCTTCGCGGCAACCCCCTTCACAAACGGATTACCCAAAAAGTCCACGCTTCACTACGAGCCCTTGGACAGATAACTGCCTCACGCTCTCTTAACCATCTCGCCTATGTCAACGGCATCAAACCGATCAACTATCCCGTTTACGAATCAAAGTCACAGGTTCCGCGCGCTGTTTTCGCTAACCCCGTTCTGGTGGTTGAGAAATTTCTTCCGGAGCAAGAGGGTGATCACTACTACCTGCGCAGCTACGCCTTTTTTGGTAACGAGGGGTGCGCGGTTCGTACCCGCGCCAGCTGCCCGGTCGTAAAGGGTGCAGTCGGTTCCGACATTGAGTTCGTACCTGTGGATGCCGCGATCATAGCCGCAAGGGAGGAGCTAGGTTTCGACTATGGAAAATTTGACTATACGATCCACAACGGTGAAGCGATTCTGTTTGATACCAACACTACACCCACCTTTGGCAAGGCCTATCCAGATGCTGTGCGGTCTAAGATCGTCTCGCAATTATCGCGCGGAGTGTCCACCTGGCTCTGACCCACCGTTCGCATTTACGCCAACCATGATCCTTAAGCTATTCAGATATTAGGGGAGCTTCACACTGGCCCCAATTAAAAGGCGGCAGACCTACAGGGACGAACTGGAATCGTGGATCAGCTGCCGTTACCATCCGCTATATGAAACTCAGCTCCTCACCCAGCCTGCGCCTGCTGATCGTCACACTGCTGATTGCCGTGGTGTTCGCCCAGGCACACCTGCTGGAGCACGAGATTGAACACGCCATCCACGGCGATAACGAAAGTTGCGCCAGCTGCGAGCTCGGTGGACACCTGGCGGCCGCTTTGTCGAGTGCGACCACCCATTGCTACCTCTCCGCAGCCACTCCGCCGCCGGTTCACGACGAATACGGTATCACCCAGAGCCACACCCGCCTCTTCTCTCCGCGCGCCCCTCCACACCTGACCTGAAGTCAGAACATCTACCTATCTGATACCGCGCCTGCCCTAAACCGGTAAGGCGCACCACTCTGGAGAGAAGAGTATGAACAGAAGCGAATTTCGCAGCGCTGCGGTCGCGCTTACAGCGCTGCTTATCCCATTTTCACCCCCCCTCCACGCGGAGGAGGATGTTCACCGTCACCACGAGGCGCACGAGCACGGCGTCGGCCAGCTCAACATCGCCGTTGAGGGTCGGGAGCTCCATCTCGAACTGGAGAGCCCGGCGATGAATATCGTCGGTTTTGAACACGCGCCGCGCAACGAGCAGGAGCACCATGCCGTGGAGCACGCAGTCGAGCAGCTGCGGCGCGCAGAGCGGCTCTTCATCACCTCTGCAGCTGCAGGATGCCGACTACACGAGGCGGAGGTAGAGAGCGGTCTGATGGAGGCTGATGATGAACACCATGAGGCACATCACGATGAAGCGCATGGCGATGAGAAACACGATGCTCATCATGAGGAGGGTCATGGCGAAGAGGCGCACGCCGACTTCGAAGCCAGCTACCGCTTTGCCTGCAATAACCCCGCGGCCCTGAGCACTCTAACGGTGAAACTGTTCGAGACCTTCCCGGCAACCGAGGAGCTCGAGGTACAACTGCTTCGCGATCGTGGGCAGACGGCCGTGGAGCTGACTACTGCCAACGCCGTCATCAACCTTCAATAGTTAAACGCTGGAGGTGCTGCTGCACCTCCAGCCATTCCGAGTGCACTATGGATAACTCAGAGCAAGTCATCGAGATCGAGGGGTTGGAGTTCCGCTGGCAACCGGCGGGGGATCCCACCCTGCAGATCGACCACTTCGCCGTAACGCGCGGCGAACGCATATTCATCAAGGGTGAGAGCGGCAGCGGCAAGAGCACCCTGCTCAGCCTGCTTGGCGGTGTACTCACCCCCCAGCGAGGCACCATCACCCTGCTCGGTGAGACGATCAACTCCTTGCCCGGCGCCAAACGCGACCGTTTCCGCGCCGACCACATCGGCTTCATCTTCCAGATGTTCAACCTGATCCCCTACCTCTCGGTGGTGGAGAATGTGGTACTGCCGCTCCACTTCTCTAAACGACGCCGCAAACGGGTTGAGGAGAGACACTCAGCGGGAGAGGAGGCTGAACGGCTGCTCGGTCACCTCGATCTCAGCGGCGAGTTGCTCCACCGCCCGGTCACCGAGCTGAGCGTGGGCCAGCAGCAGCGGGTAGCGGCGGCACGCGCATTGATCGGCAGCCCCGAGCTGGTGATTGCCGACGAGCCGACCTCCTCGCTCGATGCCGACCGTCGTCAGGCCTTCATCGAGCTGCTGATTCGGGAGTGCGACGAGGCGGGCAACACCCTGCTCTTCGTCAGCCACGACTCCAGTCTGGAGTCCCACTTCAACCACACCCTGCCGCTCGGTGCGATCAACCGTGCGGTAGCAGACTCGAAGGAGAGGGCCGATGGCGATCGTTAGATTGGCGGCCAAGAGCCTCTGGAACCGCCGTTTCACCGCGGCGCTGACCCTCATCTCCATCGCCCTAAGTGTTGCCTTGCTACTCGGGGTCGAGCGGCTGCGCACCGAGTCACGTGAGAGCTTTGCCAACACCATTTCAGGCACCGATCTGATCGTCGGCGCACGCAGCGGCTCGACACAGCTGCTGCTCTACTCGGTCTTCCGCATCGGTAACGCCACCAATAACATCTCCTGGCAGAGCTTCCAGGAGCTCGCCCACCACCGCAACGTCAAGTGGGCGGTGCCGATCTCCCTCGGCGACTCCCACCGCGGCTTTCGGGTGATGGGGACCACCGCTGACTACTTCAACCACTACCGTTTCGCCCGTGAGCGCACCCTCGATTTCCGGCAAGGCACTCCCTTCAGCGAAGTCTACGATGCGGTGCTCGGTGCCGAGGTGGCCGAGCAGCTCGGTTACCGGCTGGGCGAGAAGATCGTCATTGCCCACGGTGCCGGCCGGGTGAACCTCGTCAGCCATGACGACAAGCCCTTTACCGTAACCGGTATCCTCGCGCGCACCGGCACCCCACTCGACCGCACCATCCACGTGCCGCTCGCCGGGATCGAGGCGATCCATATCGACTGGCAGGGAGGCAGCCGCACCCCGGGACTGCCCATCTCGGCCGAACGGGCGCTGAAACACGACCTGACGCCGAAGTCGATCACCGCCGCCTACCTCGGCCTCACCTCACGCATCAGCACCTTCAAGGTGCAGCGCTACATCAACGACTACAAGAAGGAGCCGCTGTTGGCGATCATCCCCGGCGTCGCCCTGCAGCAGCTGTGGGACATGATGGGGGTCGCCGAACGGGTGCTGCTGGCGGTCTCCGCCTTCGTGGTACTGGTGGGCCTGACCGGCATGGTGACGGTGATTCTCACTAGCCTCAACGAGCGGCGGCGCGAGATGGCTATCCTGCGCTCGGTCGGTGCACGACCGTCCCAGATCACCCTGCTGATCATTGGCGAGGCGCTCACCCTCACCCTGCTCGGCACCCTGCTCGGCCTCGCCCTGCTCTACGGCCTGCTCGAGATCGCCCAGCCGCTAATCGAGAGCCATTTTGGCCTCTTCATCCCGGTCGACTGGCCCTCCAGCTACGAGCTTGTACTACTCGGCACGGTACAGCTGGTCGGCTTTGTAATTGCACTGCTCCCCGCATGGCGTGCCTACCGCTACTCAGTAGCGGACGGCATGACAATTCGTATCTAATACACAGGCACCATTATGAACAGACACTACCTACTACTTCTGCTCCCCCTGCTCCTGCTCGGCTGCGAACGCGATCCCCTCTCCGACCGCGGCAAGGTCTTTGTTTCCGAACAGCCGGCGGAGAAACAGCCAGACACCCCCTCTCCGATGATCAAGGTCGCGCAGACGACTACCGAAGAGAACGGCATCAAAACCCTGGACTGGGACGATCTGCTGCCACCCGGCTGGCTCCCCAAGCCGGAGCTGGTCGAACGCTACAGGATCGGCGAGATCGGTGATGATGACCCACTGATTATTGAAGCTCGCGAACGCCTCTCCCGTCCCATACAGCCGGCCAACCAGGAGCTCAACGGCAAGATGATCAAAATATCGGGCTTTGTCGTTCCACTGGAGAGGAGCGGGACGAAGGTAACGGAGTTTCTTCTCGTCCCCTACCACGGCGCCTGCATCCATGTGCCACCGCCGCCGAGCAACCAGACCGTCTACGTCACCACCACCAAGGAGGGCGCAGCGGTTCGCAAGATGTTCGATACCGTCTGGGTAACCGGCACGATCATCATCGACCATGTCGAGAGCGATATTGCCGAGGCGGGTTACACCATCTATGCCGAGAAGGTCGAACCCTACGACGAGTAGCGACCCACGCGATCTATCGTCGTAGGAAGGCTTGACTGGCAGGAACCCAAATGAAACGCACCTACGTTACGATACCGTTCTCAACAGCAATCGATTAAACCATGTACAGCTCACGACAACAGATCGGCCTCTTGCTCGGTCCAGCTCTCTTTCTCATCCTGCTGCTGATCCCCACACCCGAGGGGATGCCGCCTGCCGCGATGCAGACTGCGGCCGTGGTGGCGCTGATGGCGGTCTGGTGGGTAAGCGAGGCGCTGCCGCTGCCGGTCACGGCACTACTACCGATCGTGCTCTTCCCGCTGCTCGATATCACACCGGCCACCCAGGTGACCCGGGCCTACGCCCACCACATCATCTTCCTCTTCCTCGGCGGTTTTCTGATCGCCATTGCGATTGAGCGTTGGCAGCTCCACCGCCGTATCGCACTGTTGGTATTGCGACTGGTCGGCACCCGTCCCGACCGGCTGCTATTCGGTTTCATGTTTGTTACCGCCTTCCTCTCATCATGGATCAGCAATACCGCCTCCACCCTGATGATGGTGACCATCGGCACAGCGGTGCTGACTCGCCTGAGCGAGAATGGCAGCAAGCTCGAGAACGGGCTGGGTACCGCGTTGATGCTCGGCATCGCCTATGCCGCCTCGATCGGTGGCATCGCCACCCTGATTGGCACACCGCCCAATGCGATTCTGGCCGGCATCATGGAGAGCAGCTATGGCGTGCAGATCGGCTTCATGGAGTGGATGGTGTTCGCCCTGCCGCTCTCACTGGCAATGCTGGTGATCACCTGGCTCTACCTGAGCCGCTTCGCCTATCGCCTGAACAACGGCACACAACTCTCTAACCACTCACTCTTCAGCGATGAGCTGCACAGGTTGGGACCGATGAGTTCACAGGAGAAGCGAGTACTGTTCATCTTCCTGTTGGTGGTGACTGGCTGGATAGGTCGCGGCTTTGTCGATATCCCCATGCTGAAGGGCATCACCGACTCGACCATCGCCATCGCCGGCGCACTGCTACTCTTCATCACCCCCTCGGGCCGCAAACCAGGTGAGCGGCTGCTCGACTGGCAGAGTACGGCAAAGGTGCCGTGGGACATTCTCATCCTCTTCGGCGGTGGTCTGGCACTGGCCGGTGGTGTGGCCGACAGCGGCCTCTCCACCTGGCTCGGTGAGCAGATGGTCGGACTGGCCGGGATGCCGCTGCCGGTGATGATCGGCCTGCTGGTGCTGATGGTGGTCTTCCTCACCGAGGTCTCCTCCAACACTGCCACCGCCTCACTGCTGCTACCGGTGCTGGGTGGTTTTGCCGTCGCCTCCGGTATCCCGGCGATGACGTTGATGGCCGCCACCGCGCTGGCCGCCTCCTTCGCCTTCATGCTGCCGGTCGCCACCCCACCCAACGCTATCGTCTTCAGCAGCCGCAAGGTGACGCTGCCGCAGATGGCACGTGCCGGCATCTGGCTCAATTTGATCGGCACGCTGCTGATTACGGTTGCCATAGCCTGGTTGCTGCCTCTCGTGTGGAGGCTATCTACATAGAATTCCGCTCGAAATACTGCCATAGCATGACAATTTCATCCTCGTGCCCATGCGTTTACCACTCGTAGCAGCAGTGGTTGTTTTAAATCATCTCCTATGGTCTATGATGGACGCCCCTGCACCGTCCAGACGACACGAGTAACGATGAATCTGCAGCAGAAGGCCCTGGCCATTGTCATCCCCCTGATCACGCTACTCACTGCGGGATACAGCTACTTCGTCTACGTCACCACATCCGAACACATCGAACAGATAGTCGCCACCGAAAGGGAGCAACTACACCAGCAACACACCCACTACTTTAAGATGATGATCGACCAGCGTTACCAGCATGAGTTACGCCAGCTCTTGATCACACCCGGGCTAGTCGATGTATTCGCACGCCAGGATAGAGCAGCGCTACTCGACCTGGCCGATCCGGTCTGGCGACTGCTGCGTGCTGAAAATCCGAATGTTGCCCGCCTCCACTTTCATCGTGCCGATGGCACTTCGCTGCTGCGCGTGCATCTGCCCAGACGGTATGGCGATGACATCGCCGCGCTGCGTCCGATGCTGCAAACGATCCACGCCAACCACCAGCCGATCAGCGCCGTGGAGATGGGTCGCCACGGCCTCTTCTATCGGGTCATGCAGCCAATCATGGTCGATGGCAACTATCTCGGCGCTGTAGAGCTCGGCCTGTCGATGAAATTCGTGACCAACGCGCTACGCCACATGCTCGGCATCGAGAGCCTGATCCTGATCGGCCACAAAGCACTAGAGGCGTACGACGCGCCCATTGATGACACAGTTAGGCTGGGTGATTACATCCTCTGGTCCAGCAGCAGTGACATTCGTAAAGGGTTAGACGCACTGCAGAAAGGTTTTGATATCAACCAGGACGCCAACGTGATTACTCACGGCACCCAGACCCATCTGCTGCACACCTCGCATATGCCGACGATTGAGGGCAGTCCAAAGGCTGCGATGCTCTTTGTGCAGGACCTCACCCCCTATATTGAGAAGCGTAACCATACGCTCTTCGGTGCCATCATCAGTGCCGTGCTGGTAGTCGTGATCTTTATCATCACACTACGCCTCACCCTCTCACCGCTACTGAGCAACCTTGTGGCCACCAACAGGAAACTCTCGGAGAAGATCGATGAGGTTACCCGCCTTTCGATCACCGATCCGCTGACCCAGATCTTTAACCGGGTGCAGTTCAACCATTCACTGAGCAATGCGATCACCCTGGCCGAACGCTACAACACCCCCTTCTCACTACTGATGTTCGACCTCGATCACTTCAAGAGAATTAATGACGACTATGGTCACCCTGCAGGAGACCGTGTGTTGATCCAGACAACCGAGATCGTCACTCGCCTGCTGCGCAGTAACGATACCTTTGCCCGCTGGGGCGGTGAGGAGTTCATGGTCATTCTTCCCCATCAAGGAGTTGATGAGGGGCGTATCGTCGCCGAAAAGATCCGTACATTAATCGCTGACCATAGCTTCGATGGGATCGAACACGTCACCCTCAGTGTCGGTATCACACAATACCGAGAAGGTGACGATATCGAGCAGATACTGCATCGCGTCGACATTAATCTCTATCACGCCAAACAGCAGGGCAGAAACCAGACCATCGCTGATCAGGACTAAACTCCCGCACCTTACCCACACCCCTCGGCACGCTAACAAAACAGGTAAACGAAATCCGATTCGGTTCAGCTCATGGAGGTCGTGAAATGGTGCGGTGGCGAGCCACCAACTCTCTACCTAGAGCTGCGCATGTTTTCTCACCAGCTCCAGATATCTTGGCGTCAGACCAACATCCTCAAAGATCGGATCACCCAGCTCGTCTTCGGCAACCACCTTCTCACCCGGCACATAGGGCAACGCCTCCTGATAGGAGGAGAGCGCGGTGGCGAGTAGTTGGGAGATCACCGTCTCGGTGGAGAGCCCCGGATAGAGCTCTGAGATTGCCTCGATGCTCGCCATATTCTGTCGGGAGATTTTAAAACAGACCTCAACACCCTCAGCATCCATTTTTGGCATTGAGTCCCACTGCGTGATCAGCTGCTTGATATTCATCTCTGCCTCCAAAAATGGCCAACCATTTAGGGGAGTCGCTATTTTTGCGAGAGTTTGTTTTGGGCATCCAAGCCCAAGCAAACAGCAAAAACTTCACGCGACCGTTTATGCCTGCGGCGCCCCGTATCCATGGCGGTCAGCGTATGTCAAAAAAGTATAGATCGGCGCTCAGTGTCGTCAATGGAGAGAGAGATCGATGCAGACAAATACGTGCAGCTCAACGAGCCGCCAACATTAAGTCAATAAGTCAAACGGAATCAATTCGTTAGAGCCAGGTTTTCGCTATCGAGTGCATTTATAGCTGCCCGACCAACCACTGGCATCATCCGACCGAGTTAACAGCACCGCATCACCACTCACCGAGATACTCCAGCTGCCGGTCCAGACACCCCGAGCACCTGTGGGTCCAATCCTGGGGTTGGAATCTCGATAGGTGTAACTCCCCTTGGCGCTCGTCTCGGAGAGCGATTCGATCAACAGCTCCTCGCTGGCGGGCCTACCACCATGTGCGTGGCGATAGTTGGCCGTGAGCTTTGCCGACTTCTTCATCGAGGGGATCTTGAGAACCAGAGGAGAACCCGAACCGCTGCACTGCCAGGTCCCAATCAATGACGAGATCCCACCACCCTCTTCTGTTCGCTTGAGCGTAATCGAAACCTCGAAGGGTTTCGGCAACTTCGCCGCAGTAATCGTCACAGTGACTGGGAATGGCTCTGGAGACTTTGGCAGCGGAGCACGCTTTAACTTTAACGTAACCGGAAATGGAGCTGGGGCCGTGGGTAACACAGCACGAATTAGCGTCATCGTCACAGGAAAGGGGGTTGGCAGGGGTGGCAGCTCACCCCGCTTAATCTCGATCTCCACAGCAAAGGGGGTCGGAGGTGCAAGTAGCGGCTCTGCCGCTGCCGCAACACCACCACACCATGCCATCAATAAAATAAGCATGTTTGCAGCAGCATTTCGAAGCTGAACCACGGCGTCAAACACTCACTACTAAGGGTTGAAGACCGATTCGATATAGGCGGCTATCTGACTCCGTTCCAGGCAGTAGAGCACCTCTTTTTTCGATGCTCCCTGCTTCTTCGGAACCAATAACACACTGCGATCGCCCAGCCCTATCCGTCTGAGCACATCACTGGTCACGCGCTTGGCATCAAGCACACCACGTGTCTCAGCGATCGTATCCTCCAGCGCTGTTGTCAGTTCGAGCTGTACAATGCCTGGATCGGAGGAACAGATACAGCCTTCGCCAGAATACGCCACTACCTCTTTATATATGTGCGGCACCGTCACACTCTTCGATCTTTCCACCGGGCAGTTCAACTTGACCTCAAACTGTTGAGCCTGTGCTGGCAGCGTGGCAGATAGCGCAGTGCAGAGTAATAGGGGGACCGCAGACGAGAGACTCCAGATTTTCATCGCACACTCCTAATTCACGAAATACAACCTGAGTGAAATAGTAGACGAACCGATGCGAGTTTCGACCAAGCAGGTTGCTCAGCCTCTCGTTTGATATCAACTGGCGCCCCTTGCCAGCACCACTACTTCAGCCGAACGGCCGACCTCACGATAGTTGTCAGCTATCGAGTATAGAACAACAACCCAAGATTAATAACCACAAAGCGTCTTTTTTTAATAATCGTGACCGCTCCCCTCGTTAATGCTAGCCGCCTTAAACAGAGCATCACATGGCCACCATCTCGGCAGCAGAGCTGCTTGTAGGACCAAAACCTACAGACCAAAACAGATGAATCAAGTAGGCTTCAAACAAAAATAACAATTAGTTAATCCCTATGCCGCATAAAGCTCCTGCCATCCTTCTTGTCGAGGACGACCCCGATCTTACCGAGTATCTTGAGCTCTACCTGAGCAACTCCGGCTACCGTATTGCCGGGTGTTTCTCTTCGGGTGAAGAGGCTGTTAAAAACGTCTCAGAGCTCCACCCCGACCTCATACTCATGGATATTGTTCTTGGTGGAGAGATTGATGGTATCGAAGCGGCACGTCAGATCCACCAAGACCTTGATATTCCCCTGCTTTACCTGACCGCACATACTGACGAAAACTTTCTTCAGCGTGCCAAGATCACCTCTCCATTTGCCTACATCCTCAAACCATTTAATGAACGCGAGCTACATCTGACGATCCATTTCGCCCTGCAAAAACACAGAATGGAGAGAGACATCCGTGAGAGCCAGCAGCATCTGGCCAGCGCCCAGAGGATTGGAAAAATGGGTAGCTGGGAGTGGAATATTGAAGCTGACACTCTCAAGTGGAGCGATGAGATTTACCGAATTTTTGGCCTGGCCCCACAGCAGTTTGATGCCAACTATGGTGCTTTCCTCGACATGGTCCACGAAGACGACAGGGAGAGGGTTAAGCAGGCCGTAGACGCCGCACTCTACAGGAGCAGAGACTACGACATAGACCATCAGATACGGCTTCACAATGGATCCATAAAGGTTGTGCACGAACAAGCAGAAGTTTTATTTGATAACAACGGCACTCCTCTGCAAATGATCGGTACTGTGCAAGACATTACCGAGCGTCAAAAGGCAGATGACCGACGCTGACCGCCATGGATAGCGAAGCGAAGGCGGTTAGTCCGCGATAGTCGACGCCGTCTGCCTATTCGTAGTTGAGAGCGCGAGCGAACGACGACCCAAAACAAGCTTCCGCAAAAATAGCGACTCCCCGACTTAAGCTCTTCGCCACCATCTTTGAGAATGCATCCGAGTGCGTGATCATCAGCGACGCAAAAAATCGCGTTGAAATGGTTAACGAAGCCTATTGCAACATCACGGGTTATTCACGATCTGAGATCATCGGAAATAGTCCCGGGCAGATGAAATCCGGCGTCCATGATGCTGACTTCTACAACGAGATGTGGCGCACAATTTCTGAAACTGGTTGCTGGAGCGGAGAGATATGGGATAAGCGCAAGAACGGCGAGATCTTCCCCAAGTGGTTGAGCATCAGAGCGATTAAAGACCGTATCGGTCACGTTCGTCACTTTGTAGGCATCTTCACAGACATCAGTGAACTCAAGGAGAAAGAGCTCCATCTTGAGAGACTTGCCTATTTCGACCTTCTAACAGCCGTACCTAATCGCCTACAGTTTTCTGAACGACTCAAACAGGAGATTCAA
This sequence comes from Solemya pervernicosa gill symbiont, assembly GCF_002020875.1. Lineage (NCBI taxonomy): Bacteria > Pseudomonadati > Pseudomonadota > Gammaproteobacteria > Solemya pervernicosa gill symbiont. The sequence continues at coordinate 84,668 of NZ_MPRL01000015.1, forward strand.
GCCGCAAGCAGAGGCGACCATCAGCTGGCTGTTCTGTTCATCGACCTGGATCGATTCAAGGCCGTCAACGACTGTTATGGCCACGATATTGGCGATGAGGTACTCAAAGAGGCCGTATCCCGTATGCAGAGTTGCGTACGTGACTCCGATGTACTCGCAAGACTGGGCGGCGATGAATTCACACTGCTGATGACATCGGGCGATGCGGAGCAGGGAGCTGTTAGTGTCGCAGACAAGATTATCGATATCATTTCAAAACCGATCGTGTTCGATCAACACCATATAGAGATTGGCGTAAGCGTTGGAATTAGTCTCTTTCCGCGTGACGGTACCAATTTTGAAGAGTTAATGCTGAACGCTGACCGCGCCATGTACCACTCAAAGGAGAGTGGCGGCGGCACAATTACCTTTGCCAATGAGGCGCTCCATCATGAGGTTAAGCGAAAACTCTTTCTCGACAACGAGCTGCGCCACGCCCTGGAGCGCAATCAGTTTGAACTTCACTATCAACCCCAGGTAGAGATTGCGAGTGGTCGCATAATTGGCATGGAGGCACTTCTGCGGTGGAACCACCCCGAAGAGGGACCCATATCACCTGCCGAATTTATACCGCGCGCCGAGTCAACCATGCTCATGTTACCCATTGGAAACTGGGTACTACGCACTGCATGCCAACAGCTCAAACAGTGGCATGATTCCGGTTTGCCCAAAGTTCCCGTTGCCGTTAACTTCTCTGCCGCTCAGTTTCGACACGCAGGCATCATGACAGAGATAGAGGAAGCACTTAAAGACTGTGACCTGGCCCCGAAATATCTCGATGTAGAGATCACCGAAAGCGCTTCCATGCGCGTTCCTGAACGCACAATTGAGATGCTCTCCCAATTAAAGAGACTGGGTATTCGCTGCTCCATTGATGATTTTGGTACCGGCTACTCCTCCCTCAACTATCTGAAACAGTTTCCCGTCGACAAGCTGAAAGTTGATAGAAGCTTCGTGCTAGATATAACCAAAGACCACAACGACCTAAGCATCGTCAGCGCGGTACTGGGACTCGCAAAAGGCATGCGGCTTCGCGTGGTTGCCGAGGGCGTTGAGGAGGAAGCACAGCTAGAACTCCTACGAGAGTTGGGCTGCGATTACATACAGGGTTACTACTACTCCAGACCACTCCCAACAGATGAAATGCGCGCCTATCTAGAGAACAGCACCGCGGAGAGCAACTAACAAGACAACCTCACTGGTTTTCTCTGTTTGTCAGCATTGACGCACCAACACTCTCACCATCGCAAAAACACCGTAATTATTACGACCATATGTTCGGCTCAAGCGTATCAACAGTCCAACCAAAGACTACAAAAAGTCGCCATCCTTCCAGCTCCACCACTTCAACTTCTGCGGATCATGCACCGTGTTACTGGCGTAATAGACAGCACAGCGAAATGTGTAGAGCACGCAACGATCGATCTCGATACCCCGACTCTGAATCAGTTCATGGTAGAGCTTCTCCGGATCGGCGCCACGCAGTTGCTCGATCCGTCTCACTCCGACCTCATTTAACATCGTCGCCAATTTGGGACCGATGCCGGGAATGGTGAGCAACTCATCTCTCATACCGCGACCTATAACTCGTAGGCTTTAAATGCCGTTAAGTACTCTTTCAACGCATCGATATCCATAGGCCTGGCAAAGTAGTAACCCTGAAAGAGGTTACAACCGAAACCACGCAGTGAACGGGCATGCTCCAGCTCCTCTACGCCCTCCGCCAGGGTTGGTATTTTCAAGCTCTGCCCAATGCCGATAATACTCTGGATCAGCGCACGGTCGTGCTCGTCGGTCAGTATATGGCGCACAAAACTCTGATCGACCTTCACCTCGTTGATCGGCAGGCTGCGCAGAACGCTCAACGAGGAGTAGCCGGTACCGAAGTCATCGAGAGAGATACCGAAGCCGTCGTTCCTGATCAATACCAGCAGACTCTCGATCTGTTCAAAATCCTCAATAAAGAGACTTTCGGTAATTTCAATCACCAGATTGGTTGGATTAATATCGTACTCAGCCGCCTTCTCTTTCAGGCGAGCCCTGAAACCCTCATTCACTAACTGCTGCACGGAGACGTTGATCGAGAGACGGATTGGATCAAAACCCGCTTGAATTGTTGCAATCTCTTTCAAGGCCGTATCGATAACAAAATCACCAATTGGATTAATCTGGCCACTCGCCTCTGCCACGGCAATAAACTTGTCCGGAGGAACGAAACCGAGCACCGGATGCTGCCAGCGAATCAGTGCCTCCACACCCACAACACAGCCGCTCTCAGCATCAATCTGTGGCTGGTAGACCATGAACAGTTGCCGATTGTTGAGCGCACCATGCAACGCCTCCTCAATCACCGCCCGCTCATCGCTCAGCTGCTGCATCTCTTCGGTGAAGAATACGTAGCTGTTACGCACCTTCTTCGCCTCGTACATCGCCAGATCCGCCTTGATCAACACGCCCTCCAACGAGTTTTCATGCTCCTCCGGGCAGGCGACTCCGACTCCGACACTGCCACTCAACGCAAACTCCAGTGCGTTGACATGAATCACCTCCTTGAGCCGATAGGTGATGCGCTGAATCTCGTGCTGCAGCACTGATTTGTCACTGAAGGGCATCAGCATGATGAACTCATCACCACCGTGGCGGACCAGCATCGTCTCTTCGCTGCACGACTCTTTCAGTCGCTTCGCCAGCTCCACCAACGCCCAGTCACCCACGCTGTGGCCATAATGGTCATTGATCAGCTTGAAGTTGTCGAGATCGAGATAGAGCAGTAGGGGAGTCGCTATTTTTGCGAGAGTTTGTTTTGGGCATCCAAGCCCAAGCAAACAGCAAAAACTTCACGCGACCGTTTATGCCTGCGGCGCCCCGAGACGGCGTCGACTATCGCGGACTAACCGCCTTCGCTTCGCTATCCATGGCGGTCAGCGCGCGTAGGCGTTACCCCACCGTTTCCGCCACTCGGGAAATTTTTTCTTCAGATAGTAGCGATTGGGCAACTCGGTCAGCTGGTCGTGGTTGGCCTGAAACTCCAACTGCTGTTTAGCTTCGCGCTGTAGATTGTTGATATAGCGAAACACCACCAGCATCACATTAAAGAGCGTAAAGACGATGAAGTACCAGATAAATACTGCTACGAACTCATCCCTCATCGATAAAAGACTGCGTCTGACGGCTGTGAAGAGTTTCAGATCACTGTTGTAACCCTGTGTTCCATAGACCTGCCCTACACCCGGCATCTTCAGATTGAAATAGACCGCCTTGCCACTCTGTGTAAACGCATCCAGATCAACACCTGCTGCCGCTTCGATGTGTTCAACAACATGCTCTACCAACTCCTGACTGGCGGGATCATCATAGGTCTGCTCTTTGTCACGCCCATACATGATCAGCGGATGGATAAACTGCGGATAGTATTCACCTGCGGCGTTGGCATCCTTGATAATGTTTATGTAGACACTCTCTGGAAGCCCATCAATTTTCCACGGATTATTTTCACCATCGAGTGAGATACCCGTAGTCATCACCGCCACCACCTCACCCGCCTGATCACGCACGGCATAGCGCAATGGAATGATCCATTCGTTGAGCGGTTTGAAGAGATAGGTTCGACCCAGTGTCACACCTCGGCTGTTCAGTGCCGCCCTAAAACTCTCCGCAGACTTTTCGAACTGGAGCAGATTCGGTAACTGCTTTTGGCTAAGATTTGACGAGGTGAGAATCAACTCACCCTGCGGGTTGGCCAGACCATAGGCGACGAACACCGGGTTCTCGCTGAGCAGCTCATCCATCAAATGCTGAGCCTTTTCCCGATTATCAAAAACTCCAATATCGACTAGGCGATCACCAAAGATTCTCAGCATCGCCGCCTTCTGCAGGAACTGATCCTGGGATGACTGCTCAAGCAGCTTGTGCAGATAGGTGGTCTCAATCTGGGTCTCTTTTTTTATATCGAGCCACTTGTAGTAACTCACCGCAGCGAGAAAAATCACTGAGCTCAAAACAATAAACAGGTAGAGACGCCAGAGTGGTGCACGAAAAACGGCGGGGGAATTTAGATGAGAGGACGACACTGTTTCGATTTTAGACCAACATTAGCAGATAAGCGTCATATATAACCTTCACTCCCACACGAGTAAAGCTTACCGCTCAACAACGCCCATCGTAATAGCCACCCTCTGACACTTGGTCCAATTCCAATTAGAATTTCGACCACACTATGTATCACTCCATACAGGTAGTACTATCGAGCCATGAACATTAATAAATTGATCGGACTCATTCTGCTTCTCCCCGCTCCACTGCTCGCCAGTGACAGCGAACTCTGTAACACACATTATAAAAACGCTGAGTGGCAACTCGCTGCAGCACCCTGCCAGAAAGCGTCTGAATCGGGTGATCACGTCGCACAGACCATTCTTGGTGAACTCTATGACAGCGGTGATGGTGTGACGCAGGACAGCAGCAAGGCAGCCCACTGGTGGGGCCTCGCCTCCAATGCTGGCCATCAGCCAGCACGCAATCTGCTGGCAATGAAACACTACTATGGCGGTACCGTTTTTGGCCCCGAACCAGGCTGGAAAAAGGACTACGCCAAGGCCTATAAGATCTGGCACGAAGATGCCGTGAGGGGTGTTGCGACAAGCCAGTTCATGCTGGGCGTGATGTATAAAAACGGCGAGGGCGTCAAGCAGGATTATGCCGAGGCTTGGGCGTGGTTCAAAATCTCACTGCAGGGTGGTTACAAACTCTCGACCGATCTCCTGATCGAGCTCTCCCGCGCCATGAGCCCTGCCGACAAACAGCGCGGCAAAGCACGTTTACAGGAGCTTCAGCAGCGCCATTCAATCAAACAACGAATGACTGCCTTAGAACGCTAGACCTATCGCGTTCCCGTTCTGCCGCATGCGTGTAACGGGTGCCTTAGTAATGCCCCCCTCCATACGGTATCCTGCCGGACCATGGATACCCTATATATAGAGACCCCCGCCGCGCTTACCGATCTCTGCAACCGCCTCAGTGGTGCCGAGTGGATCGCCATTGACACCGAGTTCATGCGCGAGACCACCTACTACCCCAAACTCTGCCTGCTGCAGGTCGGCATACCGGGACTCGCTGCACTGGTCGACCCGCTGGCACTCGACAACCTCGATCCACTGCTCGACCTGCTCTACGACCCCAAGGTCACCAAGGTGCTGCACGCCTGTCGCCAGGATCTGGAGATTCTCTTCCACATGCGCGGTGAGCTACCCGCTCCAATCTTCGATACCCAGATCGCTGCACCGCTGCTCGGTTATCAGGAGCAGATCGGCTACGCCTCACTGGTGGAGAAGCGCCTCAACATCAGTGTCGACAAAAGCCATACTCGTGCCGACTGGACCCACCGCCCACTCTCCGAGGCGGAGCAGCAGTATGCGGCTAACGATGTTATCCACCTCTGCGCCCTCTACCCAGAGCTACGCAGTGAGCTTGAGGAGCGCGGTCGACTGGCGTGGCTCGATGATGATTTCACTGCCCTCAGCGATCCCGCCCTTTACGTCAATGCGCCCGAGAAGGCGTGGCTGCGCATAAAGATGATCAACAAGTTTCGTGGCGTACAGCTGGCGGTACTGCAGGCGCTGGCGCAGTGGCGCGAGCAGACCGCACAGAACGACAACCGCCCCCGCAACCGACTGATGCGTGATGACGCACTGGGTGATATCGCACGCATGACCCCAGACGACATGGAGAGTCTGGCACGCATCCGTGGTCTGCATGAACGGCTGGTGAAACGCTACGGTAAGTCGATACTCGATCTGATCAAGGCGTCGCGTGAAAACGAGCCGAAGCCGTTACCGGCATTCAAGAAACCGAGCAAGCCGAGCATTGAGCAGGAGGCGCTGGTCGACCTGCTCAATGCCGTGGTCCATCTGCGCGCCGCCGAGCAGCAGCTCAGCCCAACTCAGCTGGCGCCACGCAAACAGCTCCAGCAGCTGGTAATGGGCAGTGAAGATATTGAGTTGATGCGCGGTTGGCGCAAGCAGCTGATCGGTGATGAGCTGCGCCGGGTACTCTCCGGTGAGCTGACCATCGGCGTGGCCAACGGCTCACTGGTCGTCGCTCCCGCCGCTTAACTATTTGATCTAGTCGGTGGTCGGCCGAACCTTGCCGGCGACCTGCCTGGCGGTGGTTCGCGCCAGCTCGACACTCTCATCGTAGACCAGCGCAACGCCCATGCGTCGGCGTAGATAGGACTCCGGTTTTCCAAACAGCCTCACCTCGCTACACGGTGTCGCGAGCGCCCCCTCCAGCCCCTCGAAGGCGATCCCCTTCGCCTCAACACCCCCATAGATCACCGCGCTGGCACCCGGTGTGCGCAGCGAGGTATCAACCGGCAAACCCAGTATGGCGCGTGCGTGGAGTTCGAATTCGTTCTGCTGCTGGGTGACCATTGTGACCATACCGGTATCGTGGGGGCGTGGACTCACCTCGCTGAAGTAGACCCGGTCCTCGGCATCGATAAAGAGCTCCACACCGAACAGACCCAATCCTCCCAGATTGTCGGTCACCTTGAGCGCGATCTCACGTGCCCGATCCAGTGCCGCGCTGCTCATCGGCTGCGGTTGCCAGCTCTCAACGTAGTCTCCCTGCTCCTGGCGATGACCGATCGGTTCACAGAAACTGGTTTCGACCTCACCGTCACCATTCAGTGAACGCACCGTCAGCAGGGTGATCTCATAGACAAAATCGCCAAACGCCTCGACAATCACCCGTCCGCTATCGACCCGCGCACCGCTGGCAGCGTACTCCCACGCCTGCGCCAGCTCCTCGGCGTTGCGCACCGTCGACTGCCCCTTACCGGAGGAGGACATCACCGGTTTGATCACACAGGGATAACCAACGCCAGCATCAATCGCCGCCTGCAGTTCATCGAAACTGTCGGCAAAGGCGTAACCCGAGGTCGGCAATCCCAACTCCTCGGCAACCATGCAGCGAATCCCCTCGCGGTTCATCGTCAACTGGGTAGCACGCGCTTTGGGGATCACCGTGACCAGCCCATCGGCCTCAATTTCAGCCAACATATCGGTGGCAATCGCCTCGATCTCAGGCACGATAATCTGTGGCCGCTCCTGCTCGACCAGAGCACGCAGCGCGGCACCATCGGTCATGTCGATCACATGGGCACGATGGGCGACCTGATGGCCCGGCGCATCGGCGTAGCGATCAGCGGCGATCACCTCAACACCGAAACGTTGCAGGGCGATAATCACCTCCTTGCCGAGCTCACCACTGCCGAGCAGCATCACACGGGTGGCGTTTGCTGATAGCGGGGTTCCGATTTTCATAGTGCGTGTTCCTTAGATTTGCAGCTGCACAATCCTGGGCCTGGTAACTCGATGCGTATACTCAGCGTTGACCCTCTTGTCTGGCCAGGCTAGGCACGCAGAGTGCAGTTTGGTTATTCCAAATAAGCGATGCGTAACGACGTATGACCGAACAAGAGGGCCAACCCTTCGGGACATGCCATTTATCTGCATGACAGCGTTGCATCTTCGCTCGTGTACGGCAAGTACGCCACGCTTGATGCGCCTTGTCATGCAGATAAATGGCGATGTCGCTGGGCATTCGCATCGAGTTACCAGGCCCTACAATTCCGGCCCCAAGAATCATGCGCAGTCGTACCACTGCCCCTAGTAGACGTGGGGTTGCGTTACACATCGTGATGCAGCACGATTCACGCAACTTTAACGGACCCAAGCGCACCATGACTGAAACATTTGAACCCCACAACACCCTCGAACAGAAGCTGTTAGATGCCCAGGAAGGGCGTATGCTGGGCGAACAGTTCCTGCTCGAACTGCTCGACGAACAGCTCTATATGCCGATCAAAGAGCATCAGCAGGTTGAGGGACTACAGACCTCCAGCAACGCCGATCCGCTGCGCATGGAGGATGAGGAGGGCAACATCATCCTGATCCTCTTCACCTCTCCCGACCGCTCCAAGAATTTCACCGCAGATCTGCCCGACTATCGCGGTGGCCTGCTCGTCGAGCTGCCCTGGATCCTGGAGCGCATCGGTAGCGGCGTAGGCATGGCGATCAATCCGGGCTGGCCTGCTGGCATCGACCTCGACCCCGAAACCGTTGCCCAATTGATCCAGATCAGTGCAGCGAAGAGTAATGCCGAGTAACAGATCATGACATGCTAGCCATCGCGCGAGCATGTGATACCATGTCAGGTTCAAACAATTTCGCGGCAAGGTTCTTCAGCGAACCGTACGATCTTCGCTCCTCCAGACCTGGTTGCATCAGTCGCTTATTCAGGAGTCGAAAACCATGGCAGAAAATAGTAACGACAACCCAACAGAAGCACCCGCTGAAGAGGCTGCTGCAACACCTAAAAAGAAGGCCGCGCCCAAGAAAAAAGCCGCCTCCAAAAAGAAGGTTGCACCTAAGAAAAAGGCCGCCGCCAAAAAGAAGGCTGCACCCAAGAAAAAGGCCGCGCCTAAGAAGAAAGCCGCTGCACCTGCAGCAGCTGCCGCCGCTGAAGCCACCCCAGCACCTGCCCCCGAACCTACACCGGCTGCCGAACCAGCCCCCAAACCAAAGGTTAACACTGCGATGACACGCCGCCCTCAACCCCCACACCGTTTCTGGCCCTGGGCCGCAATCATGACCGTCATCTTTGTTGGTGGCTTCCTCTACATCAAGGGTCTCGCCACTGAGGGTGCCGCGCCTGCGGCAACTACCGGTGATGCGGCGACCGCCACTGCACCGGCTACCGAAGATTCAGCCGCAAGAACAGAGGCAGCTACCGCAGCAGCAGAGAGCACCGAAGAGAGCAGCAGCGCCACTGAGGCAACTGCAGCACCCGCAGCAGACTCGGCGGCATCCGCTCCTGCCGCTAGCAGCGATGCACCAACCCAAGACGCCTCCAGCGCTCCGACCAACCCAGCATCAATGCCCTGGGGCTTTAATCGTCAGTTCTCTGAGCCTGCGACAACCGATAGCTCGGCACCTGCGGCGAGCGCTTCGGCTGGTACCTCCGGCAGCGGTTCAACGACTGGCAGCACCAGTGGTAGCACTTCAACCACAGCCTACTCACCCTACCCTTACGGCGCACCGTCCTACTACGCACCGCGTCCCTACGGTTATGGTCAGCCGATGATGCCACCCTGGATGCAGCAACAGCAGAGTGGTGAATAACGCTTAACGCTAGCGCGATTAAAAAGAGAAGGCCCCGCAATGCGGGGCCTTCTCTTTTGTGAGGTGTATTTCAACTGCTCACTACTGCGGTTCGGGATATTGGCGCAGGGTGAGCTGATTTCCACGCTGGCTAAACTCAATCTGCTTGAGGAAGTTCATACCGAGCAGTATGCCTTCACCCTTCATATGCGGGTTAATTGAGGCGCGCAGTCCATCGAGACGAATCGCACCGATCGAAACACTCTCGAGTCGAGTTGTGTAGGCAGTGATCGTGCCGTTAGCAGTGTGGTATCGGCGCTCGGCACCACGACGCAGACCGATGGCACTGGCAACCTCAGCAGGAATTGAAATATCACTTGCTCCGGTATCGAGCATAAAGGTCACTGGATGATCGTTGATCTCACCATTGACCACATAGTGACCATGACGGTTGCGTTGCAGCTTCGCTTCACGAACACCATCCCGGTACTCCATCACCTCAACGGACTGGTTCGGATTATCACCCTGCTCTAACCAGCCATTAAAGACGTAGGTCAGCAAACCAAGCAGAATTAACCAGACGCTATAGACAAGCCATCGTGGGGTAGCAGCTTCTGTTATGTGCGAACGTTTCATGCCCTGAGTATAAGCGCAACCTCCGCATCAACTAACCCGTTAGGTCGTGTGGATTATCTCTGCTATTGTGTAGTTTCGGTCCACCGCACAGATAGCGAAGATCATGGAAAGTCAGGATAGAGAGACACTGCTGTTGAAACTCGATGAGCTCCGCCTTGAGCATCACGATCTCGACACCGCCATCATGGTCCTCTCCGAACGTCCCCACGCAGATCAACTGCAGCTGCGTCGAATGAAAAAACGTAAACTGCAGCTCAAAGACTACATCTCCAAACTCGAAAGCATGCTGATCCCAGATCTCGATGCCTGACTCGACACAGCGCGTCCGCTCAATTAACCTCTATTCCAGCCGCTAATACAATAAAATCAAATAGTTCGAGGCCTTGGAGGGCTGAATGAGCGAACAGGCGAAGATGGAGGCGGGTAACTACGAGATCTTGCTGCGTGAGCGGCAGGGACGAGTACTCGCTGCGCTCAAACCCATCGGTGACGATCCACAACTCCCCACCCGCGACACGCTACTGAAAGCACTTGCCGATAACGGCTTCGGTGAGCTGCATCTCCTCGAAGAGGGTATTGAACAACTACTCACCCCTCCTCCTGAGCCTGAGCCTGAGCCTGAAGCAGATGCAGATGCAGATGCAGATGCAGAGATTGAACCACCAACCCTCCATTCAGAGGCATCTGCCGAACATGAAGCAATCGATCCTGATGAGGAATCTGTAGAAGCTGAATCGGACGAAGAAGATGCTATATCAATTGACAAGAGATCCGATGAACAGGAAACAGCACCAGACAACGAAGCATCAATCAATGAACAACCTGCCGAAGAGATAACTGAGGCGACCGATACAAAGACACCCCCACCAACCACCGCAGATCTGGACGATGAAGATTTTGAGGAGTTTGAGGTTGCCGAGCGCGTCGATGGTGAGGCCCTGGTCTCCACTGACGAAGATGAGATGAGCGCCACCCTCACAATCACTCCTGCCGCCGGCGGTAAACAGATCGCCATGCTTGACGTCGAGTTGGCACTCAAGCAGCAGGAGATCAACTTCGGTATCGATATAGATACGATTAAAAATGCGCTCACTGAGGGAGAGTGCGAAGCGCTGTTAATTGCTGAAGGAACCCCTCCCATTGACGGCGATGATAGCCAGTTTGTCACCCTGACCCCCGACATCCACCGTCGCGGTCCGAAAATCCGTGAAGACGGGACGGTGGACTATCGTGATCTCAACATCATCATCACCGTCAGCCGTGGCGACAAACTAATGAGGCGTGACCCACCGACAGCCGGCACCCCTGGCACCAACATTAAGGGACTCTCGATTCGACCTGCTGCAGGCAAGGAGATCCCCTACGATGCCTGCCTCGACGGCGTTGAGATCTCGACTGAGGATCCCGACATTCTGCTCGCCACCATTGGTGGCCAACCGATTCTGGTTGATCACGGCGTTAATGTTGAGCCGGTACTGACCGTCAAGACCATCGATCTCTCCACCGGTAACGTCGACTTCGATGGCAACATAGCCGTCGAGGGCGATGTTGCCCCCTTGATGCACCTTAAGGCGAGTGGCGACATTGTCGTCTCCGGAATGTGTGAAGCAGCGGCACTCGAGGCTGGCGGTGATATCCATATTGCCAAGGGCGTAATCGGCCACCAGAAACCCGAACAGGAGATCGACAACCAGGCCGAACAAGACGACCACGAATTCATCCGTTGTAACGGTACTATCCACACCCGTTTTATTGAAAACTATCGCGTTACCGCTGGCACCAGCGTCGTTGTTGACGAGCTGATTGCCCACAGCGAGGTGAGTGCTGGCAACGAGGTCATCGTCGGTAATGACAAATCAAAACGGGGCAATATTTTGGGTGGTCGAACACGGGCTAACAACCGTATTGTTGCCAAAAATATTGGCTCCAGCGCCAACCCCCATACCGAGATCGAGGTCGGTTTTGCGCCCGACACCAAACGCTCATACGAGGCGCTCTCCGACCTGCTCAGCAGCAAACTTGAGGAGAAACACAAGCTGGTCACGATCATCAACTATCTGACCAACAATAAGACACCACAGACCGACAACCGTTTTGTTCAGGTCAAGAAGGCCTACAACAAGGTACGTGGTGAGATTTCCAGCCTTGCCAAGATGCAGAAGGAGATACTGGATAAGGTCAAAGGGTGTGAGAAGGCTTCGGTAGATGTTTCACAGCACACCTTCTCCGGTGCACACCTGATCATCGCCGGTCATCCACTGATGGTCCAGGATGAGAAGGGGGCTGGGAATTTCCATATTGAGGACGGCGAAATCGCCTTCCCCTAACTGCTCGATCCAGACTGCAACAACTTCTCCAACGCCTCTGGCTCAACAGGCAGACCCATCGCAGTGAAATTTGAGAAACGTCCACGCAACAGATCCAGCTTCTCCTCCAACTCACGTTCATAAAAAACGACTACTCGGATCTGTGGATTGCGCTGCAACACCGCCACCACGACTTCAGGGGCTCGCTTTTTCAGAAAGGCGACCGCCTTACGTCCGGAGGTGAGCACCTCGACTTCAAAACCGAGTTTTTGATAGAGCGGTACAAAATTAGGGTAGCCTCCCAGCTCATAGATGGAGAGTAACAGCGGCTTTGATTCAGGCATGGTTAATAACAGCTCATGACCCCTACGGGCGGGCCGCTACAGTAGCGTGTAGCTTGGCCATTGGCAAAAACAGCGTACTAAAGAACCCTGTTGCGACAACCCGGTATATCTGGATAATCGGCTTGGCATTTTTACCGACTCACAGCCACCACCTCATCTCTGCACCCCTTGAGCCTCACTCGTACAGAGACCACATAATCGATACCCGCTGATAGTCGGTACCACTGACATCCTCACGGATAATTTTTTGGCCCGCTAGGCCACACTAGCGACAGACAGTTACAAGGCATTTAACAGCAATGAAATTCAACAACAGCTTCTCCAGCATCCTAACCAAGATCATCATCTTCTCCGCTCTGCTCGGTATTATTGTTTACTTCATTTACCCTGCACTCAGCGCCAGCCAGGGTGACAGCGCCCAGCTCGCCGCACTGCTGGCCGCCGCCGCATCGATCATCTCTGTGCTGCTCACCTCCATCGAAATTGAAGCGAGCAGTGATACCAACGGCAAGAGTGGCGGTGGAGAGCCACTCTCAATCTTCGTCGGCAACCTCGCCTACAAGGCGAGTCGTGATGAGCTCAAGGCACTGTTTGGAAAATATGGCGAGGTTCGCTCAGTACGCATCATGACCGACCGTGCCACCCGCCGCCCTCGCGGTTTCGGCTTTATCGAGATGGATGAAAAGTCGGCGCGCAAGGCGATCAAGAAGCTCGACGGTTACGAATTCATGGGCCGCAACATCAAGGTCAATGAGGGTAATCAGCGTCGTCAGCAGCAGGATGGCTGAAGCCGCAGTCACCATCGGCGGCCTGCTTGAGAGCGGCCGCTACGACTATCAGGCGTTCGATATCGGACGCGGCGTGCATGCCATAGAACGTATTCAGTTTGAGCAGTTCGAGGCGTGTATCGCGCCCTACCTCTACCCGCTCAAGCAACACGCCTGGCTCGCCATACTCGGCTGGAATCCCGACAATCGCGAAGAGCATTTCGTCTGGTTTCTCAAGTTTCCACTCGATGAGCAGAGCAAGCTCAACCAGGCGGCACGAGACGACTTCCTCTCACAGCTGGTCGAGGCGTTTGGTACTGCCCACGCCAGTGACGAAGTCGGTAGCGCCCTGAGTGAGAGCCCCTATGGCATCAAACCACGTGAAGAGACAATGGCACTGTTCCATGCCAAGGCGCTGAAACAGCTCGATCAACCACCCTCACGTTTTTTTGAACACGCCCACAGCTACTTCAGTGGTGAAGCCGGTTTCGATCAGTGGGCCTTTGTCGGTCTACAGGGAATCGCCGATCTCGCTTCTCGTCTCGATGAGGGCGACAACAGCACGCTGCTTGCCAAGGCGCTACCGCATCTACCAAACCAACCCTTCAGTGCAGTGGTTATTGCGATTGAGAGCGAGGCACCAGGCGAGAGCATCGCTGCTGCGATTGAGGCCCGTGCCGACGCTGAACTGGCTGGTGATGAAATCGATATCGCTCTGCTGGTCGCCTCTGTGCGTGGACTCTCTACCAGCCCCGATAGTGATCGGCGCCGCGCTTTGCTGCGACGACTTTTGAACTCATCCCAGGGCACAGATATTGAGCTTCTGGCGGCAATCGCCGGGCGTTGCTGGAATGATTTGAAAGAGCCCACTTTGGCTGTGAGTTATCTTGATGCATTGGCGGAGAATAGCGCCGGCGAGGCAGGCTTTAACGCCATTATGAGTGACCTACTCTATATTCCCGGCCTGCGTGAACCGCTATTGCAGCGACTGCGCGATCCTGAGCGCTCGGAGAAGCTGGCTGCTGCCTTCGGCAAGCTGTTCGGCGCATAAAGAGAAACGGCCCGAAGGGCATCATGCCTTCCGGGCCGCTTGTCAGTTCTATTAATGATGCCCCGGATGGAGTGAAACGTAACCCGAGCATCATTGCCCCCCCGGATTTCGCTATGCTCCATCCGGGCTACTACGGCTGTCTACTACCTGCAGCCGTCTTTCTGAATCAATCCTCGGTCCAACCCTGCAACGCCTCAATAACCGACTTTGCCTGATCCTTGCTGGAGATATTGAACTTCGACTTCTGCATATATTCGCCATTACGCTTCTGGTAGCGACGGATGGTGTACTTTTCGGGACCGTACTCCTCCTTGCTCCGGTTCCAGTCCTGATAACGGTAGATGATGGTCGACCAGGCGCCCTTGGAGAGCACCTTCTTATCGAGCTCTTTGGTCGTCTCGATACCATCTTCGGTGTAGCTGATCGTCAGTTCATCAATTGTCTCGGCCATCTCTCTCGCTCTCTTTAAGGCTGTTTTAGTCTCGGGTCGAATCTACCCGATGTGTCCACAAATGGAAATCTACGTGGTGCTCAGTGCATCGTGTTCTGGTTGGCAGCATCGGCAGTGGGTAGCGCGTCGCCTACCTTCAGCTCCTGCTCGCTTGCCTCGCGCACACTGACCACTTCGAGCCTCAGATTGAGATCCTTGCCCGCCAGACCGTGGTTTCCATCAACCGTAATCATGCCGTTCTCGATGCGTGTCACTACAAAGGAGACCACCTCGCCATCGGGGCCGTGCGCCTCGAGCCCGGCACCAATCTCCTGTGCCTGCGGCGGGAACTCCTCAGCAGGTGCGGCGATCATCATCGACTCGTCGCGCTCGCCGTAACCCTCTTCGGGTGTGAGGCTTAGCTCGATCTTGTCACCGGCCACATGCCCCTCCAGTGTCTCCTCGACCTTGGCAAAGACACCACCGTGACCACCGTGTAGATAGAAGACCATATCGTGCATCTCGAGCGCCTTACCCTGACCTGGCACCTCTTTCTCAAAAGCGGAGTACTTGAGCTGTACCACGCGGTCTTTGCTGATCTTCATATCATTGCTGCTCGAATCTGACATATTCTTTACCGTGACATCTGGAAGTTAGTGAGCGGCCATTATACGCAAGCCGCGCCGTACTGCAGGCCTACTTACCGTTGAGCGGCAGCGGCGGCACCATCTCCAGCTTCCAGATCTGTTCGTTGTACTCGAGCATGGTGCGATCGGTGGAGAACTTACCGCTGGTAGCGCTGTTGATAATGCTCATCCGTGTCCAGCGTTCCTGATCCCTGTAGGCCTCTGAGACGCGCTGCTGCGCCTCGATATAGCTACTGAAATCGGCCGCCACCATCCACGGATCGTGTGGGCTGGAGATCGAGCCGATGATCGGATCGAAGAGCCCCGGTTCGAACTGGCTGAAGTGACCACAGCGCAGGAGCTGCATCACACGGCTGAACGCCTCGTCATTTTCAATAATCGACTGCGGATCGTAGCCTTCACGCTGCTCGTTAACCTGCTCGGCGGTGAGACCGAAGAGGAAGAAGTTATCATCGCCCGCCTCCTCGCGAATCTCGATATTGGCACCATCCAGGGTGCCGATGGTCACAGCACCGTTCATCATGAACTTCATATTGCCGGTGCCGGATGCCTCCTTACCGGCGGTCGATATCTGCTCAGAGAGATCGGTACCGGGGGCGATAATCTCCATCGCAGAGACGCGATAGTTAGGCAGAAAGGCAAGCTTGAGCTTGTCACCCACATCGGGGTCGTTATTGACCACGTTGGCGACGTTATTGACCAGCTTGATGATCAGTTTCGCCATCTGATAGCCGGGAGCCGCCTTGCCACCGATCAACACGCAGCGCGGGGTCCAGTTATCGGTATCGCCGCGCTTGATGCGGTCGTAGAGGTGGATCACATGCAGCACGTTGAGCAGCTGGCGCTTGTACTCATGGATGCGCTTCACCTGTACATCAAACATCGCCTCCGTATCGAAACGCACCCCGCAGTCGGCCTCAACCAGATCGGCCAGACGCTGTTTGTTCTGCTGCTTCACTGCGTGCCACTGCTTGCGGAATTTCGCCTTTGCTGCATGCGGAATCAGCTGCTTGAGCTGCGGCAGATCACAGACCCACCCCTCACCGATGGTCGCGTTGAGTAGCTCGCCGAGTGGACGGTTACAACCGGCCAGCCAGCGACGCTGGGTGACACCGTTGGTCTTGTTATTAAAACGCTCCGGCCAGAGCTGATAGAAGTCGTTGAAGAGTCCCTCGGTAAGCAACCGAGAGTGGAGTTCGGCAACACCATTGATGGAGAAGCTGCCGACGATGGCAAGATAGGCCATGCGGATCTGTGGATCCCCACCCTCTTCGATAATCGACATCCGGCGCATACGCTCGTTATCACCCGGCCAACGCTGTGCCACCTGAGCCATAAAGCGGGCGTTGATCTCGTAAATGATCTCCAGCAGACGCGGAAGTAGCTGTTTAAAGAGTGAAACCGACCAGCGCTCGAGCGCCTCGGGCAGCAGGGTGTGATTGGTATAGGCCATACTGCTGCTGGTGATCGACCAGGCCTGATCCCAGTCCATACCATGCTCATCCATTAATAGACGCATCAGCTCAGCAACCGAGATACTGGGATGGGTGTCGTTGAGCTGGAAGCAGCTCTTGGCAGCAAACTGGCTGAAATCATCGCCATGCAGGCGGCACCAGTCGCGAATCACATCCTTGAGGCTTGCCGAGGCGAGGAAGTACTGCTGGCGCAGCCTGAGCTCCTTACCGTTCTCACTGGCATCATTGGGGTAGAGCACCATGGTGATGTTCTCAGCGGCATTTTTAGCGGCCACTGACTCGGTGTAGTCACCAGCGTTGAACTCATCGAGATCGAACACGTCGGTGGCATCGGCCGACCAGAGCCGCAGGGTGTTAACGGTATCGTTTTTGTAGCCCGGTATCGGAATATCGTAGGGGACCGCCAGCACGTCGTGGGTATCGACCCAGCGCACCCGCATCTTGCCGCTGGCGTCACTGTAGAACTCGCTGCGCCCACCGAACTGGACCCGCTGGGTATATTCGGGTCGCTCCAGCTCCCAGGGGTTGCCGTCACGCAGCCAGTGGTCGGGCTCTTCAATCTGATGACCCTGATCGATATCCTGACGGAACATGCCGTACTCGTAGCGTATGCCATATCCCTTCACCGGCAGCTGCAGGGTGGCGCAGCTATCGAGAAAACAGGCGGCCAGGCGTCCCAGTCCGCCGTTGCCGAGTCCCGCATCGTGTTCGCTCTCGGCGATCTCCTCCAGCTCCAGGCCGAGCGTGTAGAGCGCCTTGGTGGTCTTATCGGTGATACCGAGGTTGAGCATCGCATTCCCTAGCGTGCGCCCCATCAGGAACTCCATTGAGAGGTAGTAGGAGCGGCGACTATCCTGCTCATCGTAGGCGTAACGTGTATTTTTCCAGCGATCCATCAGCCGGTCTCGCAGTGAGAGCGCCAACGCCACGTAGGGGTAGTGAGTAGAGCGACAGTTTTTGTCACGCCCCAGGGTACGTGCGAAGTAGTGGCGAATATCCTCCGCGATCGCCTTCGAACCGAGCCCCAGTGCGGGCAGTTCGGTCAGATCTTCACGGGGATTGCTCTTCTCAAGGGGTTTAAAGTTCATCGCTCACTCTCAACGGTTTGTTGTTGTCAGGCTGCTCAGGGAACAAGGCGCAGGCTTCCTAACCATAGACCCTATTTCTCATGCTGCGGTTAAGCCAGAAGCCGCGTATCAGCTGCGTTCTTCGGCCAATTTTTGCGCCATCCTAGCACCGACCACGCCAACAGCCGAGTGTTGCTAGAAATGATCGGTCGTATTCGCACGCTTTTGCATCAATTCGCACATGAGCGACGCACCACCGCACCAATAACAGACAAGCCAAGTTAGTTAATTACCAAATACTTATATTAATCAGAAACCTATACCGCAACGGCCTTTCTGAGTATGCTGCGTTGCAGAAAAGAACATAACAACTCACCAACACCTAATAAGAATGACCCGGAGGGACATCATGAGACTATTCCGACAACTACTGCTGGCTATCGCTGGACTTGCCATCGCCATTTCGGCAAACGCTGCAGAACGCCTACAGCCCTTTGTACTCGCCTCGACTGGCACTGGCGATGTGGCCACCAAGGTTGCCGAGGTTAAGGGCAAGCTCAAAGGCGCCGGCTTTGAAGTAGTTGGCGACTACACCCCCTATGCCGACACCACCATCGTCATTGTCACCAGCAGCGGTCTGAAAAAAGCGGCTGCCCAGTCTGAGTTTGGTGCCTACGGCGCGGTACAGCGCGTATCGGTCACCAAACATAACGGTGAGCTGCAGGTTGCCTATACCAACCCGATTTACATGTCTAACGCCTACCGCATGGAGGATGAGCTCACCTCAACCGGCACTGCGCTGAAAAAGGCGCTCGGTTCAAAGAAGGTCTACGGTTCGAAAAAGGGCCTCAAGGCGAAGAAGCTGCGCAAGTACCACTACATGTTTGGCATGCCCTACTTCGATGATCCGAGCATGCTGGCTGAGCACAAGAACTACAAAGCTGCCGTGGCCGCTGTAGAGAAGGGTCTGGCTGCTGGCAAGAGCGCTATCACCAAGGTCTACCGCGTCGACATTCCGGGCAAGGATGAGACCGTATTTGGTGTGGCTATGAAGGGCAACAAGATCGGCAAACCCTACCAGGACGATGAGTACATCATGAGCGAGATCGACTTCAAGGGTGTTCGCTCCAGTGCCCACCTCCCCTACGAGCTGGTCGTCTCGGGCAATAAGGTCTACGCCCTCTCGGCCAAGTTCCGCATTGCGATGAACTTCCCCGATCTTAAGATGATGGGTGATAACAGCTTCATGAATATCATGGAGTCACCCGGAGCCGTCGAAGATGCGCTGGAGGCCGTTGCTGCCGGCAACTAATCAGACACCACCGAATACCGTTGTTTGAGAGGGCCCGCAAGGGCCCTCTCTCATTTCTGCACCGCAAAAAATCACCACTGTGCGTACCGTTATATTTCCTCACACATCGGTGATACTGTTCTCTACTAGTATCGGTACATCGCATCCCGGTTATCACTATCAGCAGAACATTTAAGTGAGCTCTATGGAACGCATTTTAATCGTAGAAGACAGCAAGATGATGGTTCAGGTATTGAGCCATATGGTGCGCAAGGAGCTTGGATTTGAACCGGTTGTCACCCAATCGATGGCCGATACCATCGAACTGATGGATGGCGGTGACACCGACTTCCTTGCCGCCATACTCGATCTAACCCTGCCCGATGCACCCCGTGGCGAGGTGATTGACCATGTATTGGCAAAGAACATTCCAGCGATTGTTCTCACCGCCACCTTCGACGAGAACAAACGTGAAGAGATTCTGAAAAAGAACGTGGTCGACTATGTGGTCAAAGAGAGTCGTTACTCCTATGACTATGTGATGCGTCTGATCGGCCGCCTCGATCGTAACCGCCGCATCACGGCGATGGTGGTTGATGATTCGAGGACTGCACGTGGCTTTGTTAAGTCACTGCTACGCCAGCACAACTTCAATGTGGTCGAGGCCTCCGATGGCAAGCAGGCGCTGGTTACCCTGCACGCCAACCCCAACACCCGCCTGGTGATCACCGACTACAACATGCCGGTAATGGACGGTTTCGAACTGACCACCACCATTCGCAAGGAGTTCGATAAAGACGCGATGGCTATTATCGGGCTCTCCGGTCAGGGCTCACCCACCCTTTCCGCCAAATTTATCAAAAATGGTGCTAATGACTTTCTTTCCAAGCCCTTCTCTCACGAGGAGTTTTACTGCCGGGTGATGCAGAACATGGAGGCGATCGAGAATGTCGATACGATCAAAGATGCCGCCAACCGCGACTATCTGACCCGCCTCTTCAATCGTCGTTACTTCTTCGAGATGGGACGTGAGAGCTATCATGATGCGGTGAATAACGGCACGCCTCTCTCAATCGCCATGGTCGATATCGACCACTTCAAGAAGATCAACGACGGTTTCGGCCACGATGCCGGTGATGTCGTACTAAAACGAATGTCCGAACTGCTTGATGAACAGTTTGGTGTGGATCAGCTGGTGGCCCGCTTCGGTGGTGAGGAGTTCTGTATCCTCTTTGATGGTAGTGAGCTGGGCGATGCAGAGAACCAACTCGAGGCGTTCCGCACACTCATTGAACAGACCACCGTTGAGACCGAAGCCGGCCCCGTCAATTTCACCATTAGCGTCGGCGTTACCGAGAGCCTCTCCGATAATATCGATGCAATGATCAAAGTCGCCGATGAGTATCTCTACCGCGCCAAGGAGACGGGTCGCAATCAGGTGATAGGCGGGTAACCATCTACGAGACTCAGCTCACTCCAGTTGCATACTGCTCAGTGGCACAGTGTCTGGTAGCGAGCGATATCAACCGTATCAGGCAAAGGCCGGCCTTCAAGCAGATAGTCAGCCATTCGTTCGCCATGCCAGGGAATCAACAGTGAACCCTTGGAGCCAAAACCGTTAAAACTGAAGAGCGGCGACTGCTCTGGGTGGACACCCATTAGCGGCATCTTATCGCGAGTCCCTGAGCGCACACCGGCACGGTGGCTGATCAACTCAAGCTCATGGGGATCGATAAGCAACTCATTCAACGACGCCAGTAGCCGCTCGCGCTCCTCCTCGGACGTCTCCTCATCGAAGTGCTCCCGATCGTAGCTAGCCCCCAGACGCCAGTTGCCATCGTGAAGCGGTATCAACCACTTGCCAGCGTTAACCATCAGCTCGAACGGTTGTCGATCAGGCTTGAGCGTTAAAATCTCACCCTTGGCGGGCTGTAGTGGCAGCCAACCGAACCAGGGGTTATCCATCACCCGATACCCCTCACAGAAAACCAGCCGCTGCGCAGAAACATCACGCCAGCAGACGCCATCAGTATGAGGCTCAATCTCAGCATAGTCGATCTCCGACTCAAGCCATGCACCCTGCTGTTGTAGCCAGTGGCGTAACGTGCACATCAACAGGTTGGTATCAAGATAGCCACTCTGTGGCTGAATATACCCCCCCAGTGGACCCTTAATCCCCGCTGGCAGCTCAGCTGACGTGAGCCGCTCGCCGAGCCAGGATGCGTAGTCGGGATCGGCATAGCGCTTCTGCCACGCCTCGACCTCACGCTCACTCGCAAACAGGCGCAACATCGGTTTGGCATGGTAGAGCTTCACACCAAACTGCTGCTCCAGCTCAGCGTAACAGTCGAGTGCTGCGGGCAGCAGCTGCTCAACACCCCTCGTCTTCACCAGCCGCATCCCTGTGACCGGATTGATCAGCCCCGCGGCAGCACGAGAGGATGCGTTTCGATGGCCATTGTCGACCACCAACACAGAGACTCCCCGCTGCAGCAGTCGCCAGGCCAACAGCGAACCGGCGAGTCCCTGGCCAACGATGATCAGATCAAAATTCATCGATAGATCGTAGCCGATGTTGCTGGTCATGACATCGCCCATTGGCCATAATGCCCGCTCATTTTTCAACACGACGACCTACCGCCATGTGGTTCAAGAACCTGCTGCTCTACCGCTTCTCCCAACCCTTCGAACTCAACGCCGAGGCGCTCAATGAGGCGCTGAGTCAACATGCGGCTCACCCCTGTGGTCGTCACGAGCTGACCAGCTACGGCTGGGTCGAGCCGCTCGGTCGCCACGGCAGTCAACTGATCCACGCCACTAACAGCAATCTAATGATCTGTGCCCGCAAAGAGGAGAAGGTGATTCCAGCTGCGGTGGTGCGCGACCTGACCGAAGAGAAGGTCATTGCGATTGAGGAGAGCGAAGGTCGCAAGGTACGCGCCAAGGAGAAACGTGCGATGCGCGACGAGATCATGCACGAC
The DNA here is from genome assembly GCF_002020875.1 of Solemya pervernicosa gill symbiont. Taxonomy (NCBI): domain Bacteria; kingdom Pseudomonadati; phylum Pseudomonadota; class Gammaproteobacteria; species Solemya pervernicosa gill symbiont. The sequence goes on from NZ_MPRL01000015.1 coordinate 106,863, forward strand.
ATGATCAACCAGGCCTTTACCCGTTCGAGCCAGACCTACGCCTATATCGATGCCAAGGGTGATTGGCTGATCGTCGATGCCTCCTCGCCAAAACGGGCAGAGGAGCTGCTGGTGTTACTGCGCAAGTCGGTCGGTTCACTGCCGGTAGTACCGGCTGCGACCCAGCAATCTCCCGCCGTAGTCACCACCCGTTGGCTACAGCAGGGAGGCGCTGAACTCCCATTCGAGTTGGGTGATGAGTGCGAACTACGCGAACCGGGTGAAGATGGCGGCGTGGTACGCTGCCGCAAACTCGACCTGACCGGCGATGAGGTACAGACCCATCTCAACAACGGTCGTATGGCGGTCAAATTGGCTGTTGAGTGGAATGAGCGCCTCAGCTGCATCCTCACCGAGGAGCTGGCGGTCAAACGATTGAAGTTTCTCGACATCGTCGAGGAGGAGGCGCAGCTGGAGGATATCGACGACTACGCCACCCGCTTCGATACCGATTTCTCGATCATGGCGCTGGAGCTGTCGCGCTTTATACCCGCGTTAATGAAGACCCTCGGCGGAGTTACACCCACCGAGTGAGCAAGTGGCGTTCTCTTCCTATAGTTCAGGTCATCATCTATTCTGGGCACAAACGACCCAGCATTGATCTTCGCTCTAAGAGAGCACCCTAAAAGTTACCGTCACCAAATATTAGTAGCGGCTCATCGTTATTGGTAAATACGTAATGATTAACACCAACCGGGCCTACGCCATCGCCCTACTGCTAAGTACTGCATTCGTTGCATTGGAAGCGGATTTTGACGTAACGGGCTTCATACTCGATTCCTAAACCACACACATCCGACGATGCCGAATCGGAGTTGTATTTCAATGCAGGAGTGATCGCGGCTAGTCAGCCCCATCCTCCGCATGACAGATGATACGATTACGCCCCTGCTCCTTTGCGAGCAACATAGCGGTATCAGCCTGAATGACAAGCTCATCAGCGCTGAGCGTAGTGTGGGGAGCGTAGTATGTGCAGCCTAAACTGAGAGTGATAGAGATGTGACCTGCGCTGGTTAGCAGGGGCGTATCCCCAACGGCGGCGTGAATGCGTTCTGCTACCTGTGTAACACCACGACTACTGTCCGTTCCAACCAGAACGGTAAACTCTTCACCACCCCAACGATACTCGCTATCGGTACTTCGCAGCGCACTCTTGATTCGTTCAACAGCACCTTGCAGAGCCTCATCGCCGACGGTGTGGCCGTAGCGATCGTTGATGGATTTGAAGTAATCGATATCGATAAAGATTAATCCAAAACCTACCCCTGTTCTTGCACTCTCCTCCATCTTTTGACTCAAACCCTGATCAAAACCTCTCCTGTTACCCACCCGAGTCAGATTATCGATTGTCACCAGATCACGCATTTCACGCTCCAGGTGCAGCGCCAGTACTGTAGTCACCTCCTTGGAAGCCGACTCAATATTTAGCAAATGATCGATCATCTGCTCTGGACGCTGCTGCACAGAGAACGCCAGGAGCTGCTTGGCAATCTCATGCAGGCGATCGTGTGCTGCCACAAACCCGCTACGTAGCTCTGGGTCAATCAACTCGAAGCCCCCCGCCGCAAGCCACTGCCCAAGATGGCAGTCACTGCTGTCGAGAGGTAACTCATCAACGCCTTCACGCTCACCAAGCGCCAGTGAGTAAGCATGCAACTTCCAGCTCAGATGGTCGATATAGGCTTGCCCTAGAGGGCTGGGTTGAGCGCTCGACATAGAGTCGGTTAGCGCCCGGATACGAGTAATCTCAGAGTCAGCGCTTGCACGCAGATGATCAAGGGTATCTGCTATGTGGTATACCACGGCAAAGACCGCTTGAGAGAGATCGACCAGCTTGCACATCACCCCGGCCAGCGCATTCGACTGATTATTACCCACATTGTGGAACAACATTCGAAGCCGGCTACTGGCAGCGATTGAGAGCGTGGCATCAACTCCGCTGCGATGCCAGTTAATCGCCTGCAGATAGAGTACCGAAACGAAGGAATCATCGTAATAACCCTTCAAGAGAGTTTCGATGAAATTTGGCAATAGAACAGGTTCATCCTTATGCTGTTCGACCTTGCCCAAATACCAGTCCGAAAAATGTCTTTCAATAAAGTATATTCGCTGCTGCAGGTACCCCCGATACCTCTTCAGAAGCGCACTATCACCTTCGGTAAAATCAACCATCTGCTGAAGCTTTATCAAATCAATCAACTTTATCCACCAGCTTGATAGCCAGCCCCCTATTTCGATATATCAAGCAACTATTAACAGCCTCCCTGCACAACCCACTTCTTCCCTGGAGACCATTTTGAGGCTAGCTTATTGCTATTGAAATTAATAGAACGTTGGTCGTATCTGCACAACCTGATGGCTGATTTCCGTCGGTCATATTCTGTGGTAGCCAGCCTGGAAGGCTCACCACGCAGTACCTTCACGCTCAATCAAGGCCACACAGGCATCGACCACCGCACTATCGTACCAACTGCCGCGATGTTTATTGATCTCCTCCATGGCGAAGTCGATTCCGAGCGTAGGACGATAAGGCCGGTGTGAATCGATCGCCTCGACCACATCGGCCACAGCGAGAATGCGCGCCTCGATGGGAATCTCATCGCCCTTTAGCCCCTGCGGATAGCCGCTGCCATCGAGACGCTCGTGGTGCATCAGCACCATATTGCCCACCGGCCAGGGGAAGTCGATCTCCTTAATGATATCGTGGCCCACCCTGGGGTGGCTCTTGATGATCTCAAACTCGGCATCGGTCAGTTTTCCTGGCCGATTGAGGATCTCGGCTGGCACATAGATCTTGCCAATATCGTGAATGGTCGCGCCGAGTGCAAGGCCGATAACACTGTTCTCATCCATCTCCATTTCGTTCGCGATCGCCGTGGCCAGTAGCGCCACACGCTGTTGATGACCGGCGGTGTAGGGGTCGCGCACCTCAATAGCACTAGCGATCGCCTGAACCGTCTTCTGCGTGCTTCTCTCCAGCTTAACCACCACCTCATGCTCAGCCTGCTCGGCATGCTCACGCTTCTCCTTGCTGCGTAGTGAGACGATACCGTACGAAAGGTCGCTGGCCAGCTCGCTTAACAGCTCGATCTCCTCCTCAGAGAAGGCATCAGGATCAGACGCTGCAATCGTTAATCCACCCAATACTCGCCCATCATGGATAAGCGGAAAGGAAAGAATCGAATGGTAGTCGTACTTGATCGCCAGATCCTTACAGGCCTTGCAACGCGCTTTCTTCTGCGCATCCCGATTGATCTGAATTTGACTATTGCGGATCGCGACCGCAGTCATATTCTGCCCCTGTTCGGTATCGGACCAGGTCATCCCCAACTCTACTACATCCGCTTCAGTCATCACCCCGGCACGACCAGCCACCTTAATGCTTTTCTCGGTGTCATCCTGTTTTAAGCCAACCATAGCCAAGGGGTAGGACTCCTCGTGGCAGATCAATTCACACGCCTTCTGCAGCAGGGATGATTCATCCTGTGCATGGACCAACGTCTGGTTGCTGGCGCTGACTACGCGGCGCGCCCTAATTTCATGCTCAAGCTGTTTCTCCATCTCTTTCCGCATGGAAATATCGCGAACGGTGGCCTGAATTACCTCCTTGCCCTTGATCGGTACACGGCTGAGCAGCACATCTGCTGTGAAGAGCTCACCACTCTTCCGTGTGTGCAGCCACTCAAAGAAGAGCATGCCTTGAGTTGAGGCTTGTGCGACTTTTTCTATAGCTAGCTGTACTGTCTCTCCATTGCTCTGTCTCTCCGGTGAAAGATCAGCAGGCCGCAGCCCTTGCATTTCATCTATCGAATCAAAGCCAAATAGCTCTACGGCAGCACGATTAACATCGAATATTGAATGAGACTCATCTAAAAGCATAAGGGCATCGGCCGATGTTTCAAATAGAGCGCGGTAAGATTCCTCACTCTCTTCCAGCGCCTGCCGTACCTTTTTCTGCTCACTGATATCCCTGATGATATGCATCGAATATTGATAGGCACCAGCAGCGTCGCGAATAGAGTAGGCTCGTGACAGATAGCTACGCCCATCCGAAGAGGTGAACTCCTCCTTCTCCTCGTTATTTTTCTCTTTAAGTGCCTTCGAGCATGATTCGAGCGGCCCCTCCCTGAGTGGGAAGAAGTGCCAGTAGGGCTCACCGATAAAGTCCTGATATTCGACCCCCACCTCCTTGGCATAGGCCCGGTTTGCACGCAGGATTCGCCCCTCTCCATCGTGCAGAAAGATCGCATCAACGACCGTATCGAAGGCATCAACCCACTGACGGTGGGCAAGCTCAATCTCTCTGCTCTGCACCTTCAGCGCTTCATGGCTGCGCATCAGCGTTTCTGTCATCTCTTCAGTGGATATTCTTCGTTGCACCTCCAGGTAGCGAAGTACTGCCAGTAGTAGGGTGATCAACATACCGCCGAAGATGACCCCCCACGGCGATTTCATGTTAGCAAGAATGGGTGCATCAAGCGGGGGGCACATTTTGACCGACCACTGCCGCTCCAACACCGTCAGATGTACTTCAGAATGGATGGCACAGTTCGTCTTGCCGGCGGCAGGAAGGCGTTCTTCTATAATCTCCGGATTTAGCGGATCGGTGATATCAGTCACCTGAAGCCACTCGTCGGTATGCACGTGGGTATGTTGCAACAGGTCCGATACACGGTAGACGCCAAGCACAAAACCCTCCACCACGCCGCCAAAGGTCGGAGAGATGATTAAAAATGCCTTCTGCTCTCCAGCCTCCTGAACGAGCGTGATCGGTGCCGTTGCCTGCGCCATACCGCTCTGAGCAACGAGACGCAGGGTCGCCAAACGCTCAGTTTCAGATGCCAAATCGAAACCCAGCGCCATCTCATTGCCGGCGAGCGGCTCCACATAGTAGACAGGAAAATATTCGTCCCGCTCTCCTGCGACCGACATCACACCCTGCCGGTCGCGTTCAGTTATACGGAAGTTTTCTAGCCCCTCCTCCCTCGCCAGCCGCTCAAAGCGATTACGGTCACCAGCAGAGACTCGTGGGATCCACTCCAATGCCTGAATCTCGGGGTGGAGCTGCAGTAAAGGCTGTGTAAACAGTGAAAAATCTTCTCGTGAGGGTCGACCGGAAGTATTCAGGTGGGCTGACGTAGCAACTACCAGGTCGATATTACGGTGTACTGCTTCTTCAAGATTTCGGACATGCAGCGCGACATGGTTCTCCCAGGCAATCATGGTCGATGCATGACGATTCGACTGCTCCGAGAAGTAGGCTACCACCGTGAAAAGCGTACCGATCAGCAGCACCAGAAGTGTTGCATGCTGAGTGTGAACGAACTGCCTTTCTCGTGACATGCCGGATATCCGAAATATTTAAACGCAGGAAGCAGGCCGCACGGCCTATCCATCAGCGCCATCAGTAAAGATGCCTAGCTTTTACAGCAGTAGTTGACGCAACGCACTTGGGTGAGAGACTGGGACACCGTGCTTCCTATCCCACACAAACATCCACCTTATAATAGATACTGTAAGTAGCTGGCTTACTCACCCAGCGAGTATAGCCCTTTCCCTTATAAATAGTAGTGATAACTATTCATTACCCTTATAAGAACTCACTGAACATCGGCTGCAATCGCCTGACGCTCAGCCACCGAGAGAAGCGCTGAAGCGCTGTAAGCCGGGTGTTCGATTGCCGCCGCGATCGCCGCACCCTGCTTAACAGCCGCAACCACCTCACCACTCAGCTCAAAACGAACGAAGTGGACCGCAGCAGTCTTATCCTCCGTCTCTCGACCAAGATCCTCATTGGCGACAGGATAGACTCGATCAAACCCCTCCACCTGCATATAGAGTGATCGTTCCACCCCGAGCAGCTGTGTCAGTGCGCGCCGACGCTCTGCCTCATCTTCATACTCAAGCATGAAGCTCGCCTTCCAATTACTACCGTCAGGGATCAGCGGGTTATAAACCTCCAATTCATCCTGAATAGCGTCGACCTCAAATATTCGCTCAATACGCAGCATCTCCTGGACCTGATACTGCATCGTCAGCGCATCCTCAAAGTAGAGCGTTGCATGCTCCCCAATGGCCACACGACGGCTCTTTTTGTGCTCCATCACCCGGGCACGAAATTCGTTACGCTGCTCGGCATACTGCTCCAGGCTGAGCAGATCAGTGCGTGTCAGCGGGCTCATTGATCGCTCTCAACCATTAGATGGCGTAGGCCTTGCGCAGCAGACTCATCGGGTGCTGCGTCTCGCTGCCATCATCCATGCCGTGCTCAATATGGTGGCCCGCCATCGGGCAGTCACTGCCGTAGTAATCGGCCTTGGCATGTTTAACGGCAGCCACCACAGGACGCCCGATTTTCATCGCTGTCTGATGAAACTCGCGCTTCACTGCATAGGTCCCGTCGTGGCCCGAGCAGCGCTCAATCGCTGTCACCTCTGTGTCGGGGATCAGTGACAAAACCTCACGTGTCTTGGAACCCACATTCTGCACCCGCTGATGACAGGCGGCGTGATAGGCAACCTGACCGAGTGGCTGTTTGAACTCCGTATTGAGTTTGCCCACCCTATGGCGATGTATCAGATATTCGAAGGGATCGAAGATCGCTTCACTGACCCGCTTTACATCGGCATCCTCGGGGAATATCAGCGGTAGCTCTTGTTTGAACATCAATACACAGGAGGGGATGGGGGCGACGATATCCCAGCCCGCTTCGATCATCTCTAGCAGCACTGGGATATTGGCCTCCTTGGCACGCCGCACCGACTCCAGATCGCCCAATTCCATCTTCGGCATGCCGCAGCACCGCTCTCGATGTGCCAGCGTAACCGGAATCTTGTTGTGTTCGAATACTACGGTGAGGTCCTCATTGACGATCGGTTCGTTGCGATTGCCATAACAGGTGGTAAAGAGCACCACCCGCCCCTGTGTGGGTCCTGCAGCATCTCCGTTACTATCGCTGCTGTGTAGCCTCGCCAGCCGCTTACGTGCTGTTTTCGAGAAGAATTCGGGCAGACGGGCCTCGGCATGTACTCCCAGCACCGTCTCGAGTAGCTTGCGTGCAGGCTTCAGTCGATTGGTGCTATTAACAACACCAGAGATAATCGGAATCCCTGCCAAAGCACCGACCGCATCGGTGCTAGTGAGAATTTTATCGCGAGTTTTAATCTCACCCTTTTTATACCTCACCGCCTTGGCACGCAGCATCAGATGGGGGAAATCGATACCCCAGGGGTGCGGCGGGGTGTAGGGACATTTGCTCATGAAGCAGAGGTCGCAGAGATAGCAGTGATCGACCACCTGCCAGAAATCGGACTTCTCGACCCCATCGACCTCCAGTGTCGGCGACTCATCAACCAGATCGAAGAGCGTGGGAAAGGCATTGCAGAGACTGACACAGCGACGACAACCGTGGCAGTGATCGAAAACGCGCTCCAGCTCATCGAACAGATCGGTCTCTTCATAGAAAAGTGGCCCTTTCCAGTCGACCGGATGGCGTGTCGGCGGTTCAAGGTTTCCCTCTCTCTTTGCGGTCACGATCATGCTCCCTGTTAACCAAATCATTAGTGCATTACAAATATGCCCGCCATGAAAGACAGGCTAATCTCAGTTACGTATCCAACTCATTGATCGCCTTCTGATATCGGTTGGCATGAGAGCGCTCCGCCTTGGCCAGCGTTTCAAACCAGTCGGCAATCTCCTCAAAACCCTCTTCACGGGCCTGCTTTGCCATACCTGGATACATATCGGTGTATTCATGGGTCTCACCAGCGACGGCGCTCTTGAGGTTATCGGCCGTTCCGCCAAAGGGCATGCCAGTGGCGGGATCACCACTCTGCTCCAGATATTCGAGATGGCCATGTGCATGTCCCGTCTCACCCTCTGCGGTGGAACGAAACAGAGCTGCCACATCGTTATATCCCTCGATGTCCGCCTTTCCGGCGAAGTAGAGGTAGCGGCGATTGGCCTGTGATTCGCCGGCAAATGCATCTTTTAGATTCTGTTCAGTACTGCTGCCTTTCAGTTCCATGGTGCGTCACCTCGCTACGTCTCATTCCGTACAAAAATTACCGCGGCAGAAGAAATGTAGACCTGCGCTCTGGATCTGTACATTGGCAAATTCCTATATCGCTGATCTGTTTTTTATATTGATTCTCATAAATAACCACAAATGGGTAGGGATTACTGACCATCTACCCAAATTTCCAGCGCACCATCGTGGCGTTTTATCCTATGCTGCTTCAGAGATAGTAGATTTGGCCGCTAATTTCTGAACCAGCGACAATTTCTGGCCATCACCAAAAGATCGAATTCAGTAAATTTATGAAGTGCGGACCATGGGCCGCAGAAGAACCAGGAGTTGAACATGCGCGAGATGCAACGAAACATCGCCAACCTAATTCAGAAGATTCTAAAGCTGCTGGGGCTGAAAACCCTCGATGCCCAGTTCCTCTTCTCCTACATGTTGATATTCGCCTTCGCCTCTGTTGGAGCCGCCTCGCTCTACTTCAGCCTCGGTTCCGACGCGACCTCTATCAACGTTGCCGGTCGCCAGCGCATGCTGAGTCAGAAGGTCGCCAAAGAGGCGATGCTCGCTGCACAGAAGGTTGAATCACTACAGGCGGTCGAGAAGACCATCGCGCTGTTCGAATCCTCCCACAACGCCCTGCTACAGGGTGATAAGAAACAGAAGATCGACGCCGTAAAAGCAAAGCCGATCATCGATCAGCTCAAACACGTCGAGCAGCTCTGGGGTAAGTACAAGGTTCATATCCTCTCCTACAGCAACAATCCGACGGATACCGCTCTGAATGCGATCCACAAACAGTCACCGGTGGTATTAAAAGAGATGAACAAGGCGGTCGGCATGATGGCCGCCGAATCTAACGCCTCGGTCCAGTCACAGCAGCGGCTGGCGATGGCCATGACCTTTGGTATTTTGCTTCTGGTAATACTCGGTCGTATGTACGGCATGTCGTGGCTGATGCATCAGATCGACGATCTACGTAACAAGATCCGCGCCGTCAGTCAGGGGGACTTCACCCAGCGCCTTACCGTTATCGACCACGAAAATGAGATCGGCCACATCTTCGATGCCTATAACACCATGCTGGAGCAGGTGGGTGAGATCGTCGGCGGCGTGAATCGCATTGCCCATGAGGTCGGTGAGGGCACCTCAAACGTGATGACCATGCTCAACGAAACTGAAAGCGGTGTGCGCCAACAGCACTCCGATATCGAGCAGGTCGCCACGGCGATGAACGAGATGGCGGCCACCGTACAGGAGGTCGCACGCAACACTACCCAGGCGACTGAAGCAGCCACTACGAGTAACAGCGAGGCGCAGAACGGGCGCAACGTCGTATCACGCACCATGGATAGCATCAGCAACCTTGCCAACCAGATAGAAGAGGCCTCTGGTGTCATGTCGAAACTGGAGGCCGATAGCCTCGAGGTCGGGCAGGTGCTTGAGGTAATCAAGGGCATTGCCGAGCAGACCAACCTGCTGGCACTCAACGCGGCCATCGAGGCGGCGCGAGCGGGTGAGCAGGGTCGTGGTTTTGCCGTGGTCGCCGACGAGGTTCGCACTCTGGCTCAGCGTACCCAGCAGTCGACCGAAGAGATTCGCAATATCATTGAACGTCTGCAGGGACAGGCACGCTCTGCGGTCAGTGTGATGTCACAGAGCCAGGAGCAGGCGCAGTTGAGCGTGACTCAGACCGCCGAGGCGGGTGGAGCCCTCGACTCTATTGTGACCTCGGTCTCAACCATCACCGAGATGAATACCCACATTGCCACCGCCGCCGATGAGCAGAGCAAGGTGGCTGAGGAGATGGATCAGCGCATTACCAATATTGCGGCCGTTGCCGACCGTACCACCCAGACTGCGCAGGAGACGGTGAGTGCCACCGGCGTGATCAACGAGCAGATGGACCAACTGGAGACACTGGTTAACCGCCTGAGAACCTGATTCTTTCCCTTACCACCACAAAACGGGCCTCACAGCCCGTTTTTTTATGTCTCCGTTTCGATCAACTCTCTGTAACCGGCTCGGTTGTACCCCCACATCGAGTGCCACCACGCCGGCGCAGCACCAGCAGTCCCGCCACAACAATCAACGTCGCACCGACTATAAACGGCAGATCGAGTAGCTCACCCCAAAAGAGGTAACCGTAGAGCGCACCAAAGGCGACAGAAAAGTAGGTGAAGGGAGCGATACAGGCCGCCTCCGCCACCGCATAACCTCGTGTCAGCAGCAACTGCCCCAGAGTACCGACCACCCCCATCAACAGCAGCAGACGCCACTCATCGACATCGGGCGTGCGCCAGACGGCGGTCGCTGGAAATGCCGAAACCAGCGTGGCTATCAAGGTGAAGTAGAAGACGATACGGAATGAGGGTTCACTGCGTCCCAGCCGCCGTACCGTCACCTTTGCCAATGCCGCCAGCAGACCACCCAACAGCCCGACCAGTGCCACGGCGCTGAATTCACCTTCCGGGCGGAGAATCAGGATCACCCCGGCAAAACCGATCGGCAGTGCAATAAAGGCGTAGCGCGAGCCACTCTCACGCAGCCACCACCAGGCGATTAGCGGCATGAAGAGGGGGGAGGTCATCTTCAGCAACATACCCTCAGCCAGCGGCAGATGGGCGAGCGCATAGAAGAAGCAGTACATCGCTCCCAATCCCAACAGTGAGCGCAGCAGGTGAAGATGCCAGATATCGGTCTTGAGGCTCTGGCCACGATAGCGAAGCAGCAAAGGCAACAGCACCAGAAGCCCCATCGCATTACGCATGAAGACCACCATCTCGTTGGGTAGCCCTACCGAGAGCGCTTTCACCGAGGCCGCCATGGTGGCGAACATCAGCTCCGAGGCGACGATCAGCAGCGCCCCGAGCAGCAGATTCTGTCGATAGCGCATGCTAAGACCTATTAACGCTGGGCGTTCGCATAGTGTTAACCACCCCTGGTCAGTAGGGGACGCCGGTCCCGCCGAGACCGCAGTAACCGCAGTAACCGCAGTAACCGCAGTAACCGCAGTAACCGCAGTAACCGCCTGGATTCTTGGCCAGATACTGCTGGTGGTAACCCTCCGCGTAGTAGAAGTGTGGGGCATCGATAATCTCGGTGCTGATCTCACCCACCCCCTTCTCACTCAAGGCGTGCTGGTAGTGCAGCTTCGAGACGAGCGCCGCCTCGCGCTGGGGATCGGTAAAATAGTAGATGCCGGAGCGGTACTGGGTACCGATATCGTTACCCTGGCGCATCCCCTGGGTTGGGTTATGTGAGGACCAGAACGTCTCCAGCAGCCTCTCATAACTAATCTGCACAGGATCGTAGACCACCAGCACCACCTCGTTGTGACCGCTCTTGCCGCTGCAGACCTCCTCATAGGTGGGGTTGGGGGTGTAACCCGCCGCATAACCGACCGCAGTGGCGTAGACCCCCTCGAGCAGCCAGAAGCCACGCTCCGCCCCCAGAAACAGCCCATACCGAAGATCGCCCGCTCACAGCCCTCCGGGAAGGGGGGAACAATCCGATTACCGTTAACGAAATGGTTCGGTTCGATCGCCATCGCCTCTGCACGCCCCGGCAGCGCCTGATCCTCGCCAACCATCACCTGCTTGTCACCCAATCTTTTGTACATAGCGCTCACTCCACAGCTATATTCTCATTAGCACCAGTGTGCACGCCCCAACCGGCTTATCAACCTTAATAGTGCGGGGTTACTCACACTGAAGAATTACCGGCTATCTTTCTCTTAGCCCTGCCGCAACTACTGAGACCTTTGCAATGGCCAGATACAGTAACAAGCAGCAACCGTTGAGCGTCTCCATCGCTCTGAGGAGAGCATCAACGATGCACAGCTGGCGCTTGAGCGGGGCGGCGTCTGGCTCACCATCGAGTTCGATCACAGCTGCGCACTCTACTACCTGACACCCGACGAGTTGATCGCCTGGATCGAGGGAACGCCGATCGGTGAGATCGCCAGCTTCCCTGAGCTCGATGATGCCCGCTGCCGTGAAGCCTACAAACTCTTCGAGGCAAAACTACGCAAGGTTATTACCTGAATTTTCGCCTCAGCAACCAGCCTAACCTCCCATAGAAAGCCCCTTTGCCAGAGATAGAATGGCAACGCCATGCTGTGGTTTTGATGCAGCTGGTTACCAATAACAATCAAAAATGAAATTGAAGAATGATCAAATGGAAATCAGACGTAAACTACTTACCTTCCTCATCACACCACTCGCACTCGTGTTGCTACTGCCGCTGCAGGCACAGGCACAGGCAGGGGATTCGCTGAGCGGAGATGAGATCAAGACACTCTTCACCGACAAAACCTTTGACGGCGTCAATCACAACAGCGGCTCGTGCTTCAAGAACTACGCCTCTCCCAAGGGAGCCTGCCTAGTCCACTACCTCTCTGGCAAGAAGAGTGGTGAGACGGTCGAGATCGCGTGGAAGGTCAAAGGTGACATGCACTGCTGCGTTAAAAAGGGGAAGAATATCTGTGGCACCATCACCAACGAGGGTAACGGCGTCTACCACAAGATACTGGAAAATGGCGTACACCTGCAGACCTACAGCAACGTCAACGAGGGCAATCAGCTCTAGTTACAACCTGCCCACAAAAAGCCCGGCCATGGCCGGGCTTTTTTATCAGTTCATGAGAGACGATAGAGCCGCTCCACCATCGAGGTTACCCCACGCTTGGCAAATTGCGGGTTCTCCGCCAGCACATCGATCTCCTGAACCATCTCAATCTCGCTATCGGCAAAGAGTCGTCGCACCTCACCGTCATCAACCGCAAAGGGGGGACCGGACATCTCCTGCTGCGGATAGTCGAGCGTTACCAGCAGGCTTTTCGCACCGTCCGGTGTAATAGCTTTCAGGTGCGTTGCGTACCGCTCTCGCATCTCCACCGGCAGCGCCACCAGCGAGGCGCGGTCGTAGATCGCCGCCACATCGATTAGGTCGTTGGCCGTCAGATCGAAGAAGTCGCCACACAGCACTACCAGACCGTCACTCTCCCAGCGTTCAAAACCCTCCTGTGATGAACGCTCAGCAGCGATTTCGTTCTCGCTGAAAAACTGCTCAACCGCCAGCTCGCTGAGCTCCACACCGATCACCCGGTAGCCCTGCGAACGCAACCAGAGCATGTCGCGACTCTTGCCGCAGAGGGGTACGAAGATGGTGCCACCCTCAGCCACACCCAGCTGATCCCAGTACTGCTCGAGGTGCAGATTGACCTCATCCTGGTGAAAGCCGATCTCGTTGTTCTGCCAGCGTGTTTTCCAAAACTCACTGTCCATCGTGTGACTCCTCATGTTCGTTGCCCAGCAGTTGCTCGAGCAGCGTTTCGCTCGACTCATCCGCCTTGATCTATTCTACCGCCGTCCAGCTCATATCATTCTCCAACCGATAGCTGCCCAGATAGGCGTGCGGCGGCTCGCCCCACTCCTGCGGCGAGAGCATCGAGAAGTAACGCTCACCGCTCCCCTTCGCTGACCGCCATGGATAGCGAAGCGAAGGCGGTTAGTCCGCGATAGTCGACGCCGTCTGCCTATTCGTAGTTGAGAGCGTGAGCGAACGACGGAGAA
>NZ_MPRL01000140.1:0-1984 GCF_002020875.1 Solemya pervernicosa gill symbiont
CGCCGTAGGCATAAACGGTCGCGTTAAGTATTTGCCGCTTGCTTGGGCTTGGACGCCCAAAACAAGCTTCCGCAAAAATAGCGACTCCCCGAATCATCAGTTCAATGGATTGATACAAGGTAGTAATTCAATTTCTTCAGCGACCGCTGTTGCTACCGCACCAAATCCATTTTTTGGTGACCCTATGCAGCCGCCAACCCTGCGTGTCGTGCCAAAAGAGGCACAAGCCGATGTGATTTTCCCGTTTGCAAACTTTGCTATTAGCGATAAGTTCGCGTTAGTCACGCTTGCGCCCCTGATACGTAAGGAGACGGTGCTGGAAACATTCAATGCTCCAGGAACGGCCAGCTTGGGAACAAATACGGTCACCACAACTGGGCTGGGCGATATAAAGTTCGGTACCATTTTTAAGGCCTTCAATAGCGATAACAACAGACACAATTTTGTATTTGATATTGTCTTTAGTGCACCTACCGGCAGCATTACGGAAGAAGATAATAATCTTACTCCGATGAATACGATCGTGAAAAGTCGTCTAGCTTATGGTATGCAGCTGGGTTCTGGAACCTGGGATAGTCTGCTTGGTGTGGTTTACTGGGGTAAAAATAAGCAGTGGGGATGGGGTGTCAATATCTGGCGACGATACCGCTCGAAAGTGAAAATGAAGAGGGCTGGAGCTACGGTAATAAACATGAAGCAACCGCCTGGATGTCATATGAGTGGAATCCCGATTTAGCGACTTCGATTCGCTTGCGCGGAGAGTCTCAAGATGAGATAAACGGTATTGACCCTAATATCTACGGGCCTGGTCTTGGTGCGAATCCAGATAACTACGGAGGAACAAGGACTGAGCTGGGTGTGGGAATTAACTGGATGCCTGTGCTTGCAAATAACCTAAGTGTCGAATTGCTGCTACCACTTAATCAAGATCGCAATGGGGTGCAGGCGGAGCATGAATTCAGTGTGGCGGTGAGTTGGCGTAAAGGGTTTTTCTAGTGCATTAATTGTGGCTGTTAAAAGTTTTTTACAGCGAAAAGTATTATTCGTTTAATGATTGATTTAAGGGGTTTCTTATGACCGTTGATAAATACGTGCGGCTGATTGCAGGTCTGATGATATTGCTAAGTGTTGCCTTGACCCATTACGTGCATCCTTACTGGGTGTTTCTCACTCTATTTGTTGGAGTAAATCTTTTTCAGAGTGGAATTACTAATATATGTCCGCTCACGAGTGTGTTGAAAAAGATGGGGGTATCAACCGAGGCGGCTTAAAGGTCAAGGTGAAAGCGGCTTCTGAATATTATTGGTGTTCTATTCGCCTTACTTTTCCTGGTTATTTGTTGTGGTCATTGGTGTCAGATGAATGTGGGAATAATTATTTCAGGGAGAGATGTATGCGTAGCGTTTGTTCGGTTGTAGTCGTCCTGCTTCTGTTTGTAACTGGGGGATTAATCTATAAATTTCTTGTTCAGGGGAGCGTTGAAGAGGCAAGTGATGGAAGGGCGGCTATCCAGCTGACTCATAGTGAGAAGGATCTGGTGCTCACGGAGATGAGGTCGTTCCTTCAATCGGTGCAGGCCATTACAGTTGGTCTCTCCAGTGATGATATGGACGCTGTTGCGCTGAACGCCAGAACAGTAGGAATGGCTGCTCAACAAGGCGTTCCGGTCTCTTTGATGGGTAAATTGCCACTGGAGTTTAAAAGGCTCGGGGTAGATACCCATAAAAAGTTTGATCTTCTGGCTCTTAATGCGGAGCAGCTTGGTGATTCAATGGCTACATTGAAGGAGCTAAGCGTGCTTATGCAAAACTGTGTGGCTTGCCATGAGGTGTATAGGCTGGATGCTGTGTTGCAAGAGTAGTGCTATTTACGCGTCTTTATCGAGCGCTGACCGCCATGGAGAGCGAAGTGAGGGCGGTTAGTCCTCAATAGTCGACGCCGTCTGCATATTCGTAGTTGAGAGCGCGAGCGAACGACGAAGAAG
>NZ_MPRL01000141.1:0-2828 GCF_002020875.1 Solemya pervernicosa gill symbiont
TTCTACGTCGTTCGCTCACGCTCTCAACTACGAATATACAGACGGCGTCGACTATCGCGGACTAACCGCCTTCGCTTCGCTATCCATGGCGGTCAGCGACGGAGGTTATTCTCTCACTACAACCACTACCCTACATACGCCCCAGCGTACGCATGTTTATCTTGCAACTACGCATTAGCCAGCCAGAGATATTCTCCCGCCATCTGAGAACCGCACTGGATACCCCTGATATCGCTTACCACCTTAAGCGACTTATTGTCGAAACACTGGCGGAATTTGATCCACAGGAAGATGATATCCCTTTAGTTCGACACATCAGCACCAAACACCACACGATATTCACCCGACTCATTGATCAACCACTAACCATCAAGTGGTTTCATCTACTGCGCGACAGTTGGCTACCAAGCACCTTACGCGAACAGAACTCAGACACACTACGTCGTTTCCTTCTCAATCTTGATAGATGGATCAACGAAGATACCGAGAGCGTGCTTTCTATATGGCATCGAGCACTCACTGAACAGTGGGTTGAATCCTACTCAATCGCATTCCACATCACTCACTCCTTAATGAAGATCGAAGAGTGGCACCACCCTGAAATCAGACCACTACTCGAGACACTAATCAGCCTAGGCCAAAAAGCCGATCACGAATCGGCCGGACAACCACTCAGCCGCTTAGTAACAGAAACCGACGAACACGATGATCTTCTATGGAGCTGGATCACGAGAGACGTTCCTGAGGCTCTGAATTCTCGACGAGACATCTCCGAACACCTGCATTGTTCACCTCACGATTTCCACAAGAAAGATTTTCTTGAAGAAAGATTATCGGGGAGTCGCTATTTTTGCGGAAGCTTGTTTTGGGCATCCAAGCCCAAGCAAGCGGCAAAAACTTAACGCGACCGTTTATGCCTGCGGCGCCCCGACGCGGACTAACCGCCTTCGCTTCGCTATCCATAGCGGTCAGCGGCTGCATCGGAAATACTGCTTAACTTCGCAATCCAGGACATCTCCCAATGGAGCAAAAAATCTGTTTTCAACTATGGCATGTCAGGGTTTTTTAACGCGTTTCTGCACGAGACATCATGGGAGCGCAGACATACAAAGACTGACATGCACCATGTCAGCACGCTAGGCATACTCTTCCACGCGCTTGAGCAAGTAATCGGGAAACACGCGAAACAGAACACCAAGTGGTGGAGAGAACACAATCAATCGCTTCGAACCCACCAGGAGATATCACTGCGCCATCTCTACATTGCAGCTTGCGCAAAAAACATCCGCGCCAATATTTCTGGCCTCCAACAGCTACTGACAGACCGAGAACTTCTCCGCTACGGCCAGCTGAATTATGAGCTGGGGCAACTCATGAATGAGGCATACCCACTACTCGACTGCAACACTTGGACAACCAATCAACATACGCTGCTCTCTCTGTATAACGACATCGACGAAGAGGACAACGCCATTTGGGCCAATCGCCGTATCCAAGAATGGCTGGACTGGATCCCTGCATGCTGCCGAACGAAGGAGTCACAGAACCACCTTGAGCGCCACACCTCTCTCATGTCACCGCCGTCACGCACACCCGAAATCACCTCTTGGAGTGGATGGGTAGCCTCTCCCTTCTCACACACCACGCTGCTCGATTTTAGTGATGACGGTATCATCGACCTCCTCCGCCACTACCAGTCGAACCAAACCCGGACACACCATGAAGAGCTTCGCTCAATCGGAGGAAAAGAACAGGTATTACGCACATTAAAGGATGCCGCCAGCTCTGCTCCAACACGTTTCCTTGGCTTGCTTCCCAGACTTCGTTCCGAGCTGGATGAGCACGAATTTTCCGACTACGCGCTAGACGGCATCGCAGACCACCTCCATCACACGATAGGACGCTACTCCTCGAACAAGGAGTGGGCCCCAATAGAGCAGCCAGAACCAACCGCATTAGCTGAGGCGCTCCTTCAGGCAATCGACCGACAGCCCGGTTACTGGCGCGGAAAACGGGAAACTGGCGAAGCACTGCTAGCATGCTCAGGCGCCCATCTAGCGCCGGAATATACCAAAACCACCATCTTTCATCTGTATGGCATGCTCACATCAGACGAACCACGAATTCAAGATTCAGACAACAATGGATCAGGGCTGATCAGCAGCGCCATCAACTCCGACAGAGGCCGCGCCGCCGAAGCGGCCATCAATCTACTCAATCGTCTTTTAGAAGAGGAGGCTTCCATCCCCGACTTACTCTTCCAGCTGCTCAAACATTTTGCAAAGGACGAAAACCCCGCTATCGGCGCAATACTTCTCCGGTTTCTGCCTTACACAATCTACAAATCGCTTGAGCAAGGCTGGGAGCTATTCAGAACGATCATGTCACACAACAACCCTGACATCTGGCCATACACAGAGCAGTGCCTTTACCACCATTACCACAGTAGGTACACAGATGTTGCTCCTTGGTTAAACCAGCTGAAACAGAACGGCATGGAACATGGAGGCGAAACTTGGGGGAGAATATCTGCACTGTGCGCTCTTTGCGGCCACATCAACCTTGAACAGTTTCTTACAGAGCTGATATCGATCAATTCGAACACCGCAATTAAGGGAGCCATCGCTGTCTTCAGCCACAACATTAATGACCGAAAATGCCATATGGAATGCCAACTTGGCCTACAGCGACTCCTTAGCCGCGAATCTGTAAGCAAACCCGACCTCGATCGCTCGGGGAGTCGCTATTTTTGCGGAAGCTTGTTTTGGGCGTCCAAGCCCAAGCAAGCGGCAAATACTTAACGCGACCGTTTATGCCTACGGCGCCCC
>NZ_MPRL01000142.1:0-1947 GCF_002020875.1 Solemya pervernicosa gill symbiont
CGGGGCGCCGCAGGCATAAACGGTCGCGTGAAGTTTTTGCTGTTTGCTTGGGCTTGGATGCCCAAAACAAACTCTCGCAAAAATAGCGACTCCCCTGATTAAGTATATTGGCCGGCGCTCCTAAGGCGCCAACCTTTACTGGGCCTGATCAGCATGCCCTGGAAAGAATGATGGCGGCTTGAGTGGTTGGCATCAAAATGTTTTCTTTAAGGTGTTTCACCTTCAAATATCAGGGTGCGGGGTGCCCGGATACTGATTGTCTCTGCTGCACTTGTCCAGTTACTTCAATGCCACCGTGATCCCGTGAGGATAGTAGGGGTGGCAGAAGAGCCCCGGATTTCGTTTTACTCCATCCGGGCTACTCTCTGAAATGTATCGAAAACCTACTTCTTGATGGTGATCGGTGTGCCCACGACTCCAGCATAGAAAACTATAATTTCAGCCGTCTCACTCCCTTCGTTCTTTCCGTAGTGCCATTTGTCGACAACTTCGACAATGGAATCCCCCGCCTTCATGTGTAGCGTCTTGCCATCTTCTCGGATGACCGTTAGTTCACCTCTCAGCAATACACCGGCATTAATTACCGGGTGTTTATGCATGGGTAACTGAACCCCCGCTGGGATATTGATTCTGAGAATGGTGACCTCTGGAGTGTCTTCAGAGTAGTTGGGTAGGGCGCTTCCGTCCCAGCTGGAGGTCGATTTTGTAACTTCATCAACCTGAGTGGTGTGTTGATCCAGGGCAAAAACATTGCTTGATAACAGTAGGGTAAGCAATGTTCCTAAAATTACTCTTCTCATCTTGTTTCCTTTGTGTGTCGATAATATGGGCGTTATTTAAGTGCGCTAACAATCGCGAGATTGGAGCTGTCAAAACTTATTATATCTATAATTAGCTAATGCTGTGATTGGCTTCTGGATTATCTGTTTGCAGCTGATGTCCAGAATGTTCAGACTGAATATCCATCTAAATTAAGGTATTCCAAGCTGAGTATCTAAGGTGTCTACGAAGCGATAGTTCAAAGCGACACCCGCTATTGGCACAGAGGTAAAACTAGTGAGTGGTATTACCCCGTTCAACCCATCCTACTAAAACCATTGATCAATTGACTCTGACACCTTTGGTTTTCTCTTTATCCCAATATCTCCCATGCTATTATTTGCTCTAACGTCGCCGTTAACAGGCATACCGTAGCGGTGTGCGATTTAAGCACAAATTGAACGCCGCGGAGGTATGTCCGGGTTGAACGGCATTGTTATAACTAATTGTTTGGTTGATGGTGTTTAAGTGCCTGTTTGCATTTTTCCAATTTACAGTTGTTTTTGAGGATGTATATGTACGTATCTGCTGCCTCATTTAGCTGTTTGGAAGCCGCGGCCAAATCGCCAGCCGCCAGTTGTGACTGAACTTCAGATACCAGCTTTAGTTGAGAAATTGTATTGTCGCTCAGCACTCTCTCAACGATTTCGCCGGACTGCTTATCAATATGGCGCTGTATTGCATCTAGGACGAGGTAAGCACACATAGCGATTAAGGCTGACAACACAGAGAAACCAATTGATTTTTTCATTCTTTTGCTAGGCTACTGAGTAGTTATAACGTTTTGCTAAGGGGCGCGAGCAGTGCATCGGCGGAGCGTCCCAGCGAGTGGAAGCGAGCGACTTGAGCTGTTTGTTAGAGCTTATTCTTTCCATTTGCGCCCACACTTAATGCATTTATGGTTGTTTTTTCTAATTTTGTATATGACGCCGAATAAGCCAAAAGTAAGAATAAGCATTATTTTTGAGAATAACGATGCAGAGCTTATATATTCAGTTGCACCACAATTTGGGCAATAATTTTCCTCAATCGCTGACCGCCATGGATAGCGAAGCGAGGGCGGTTAGTCCCCGATAGTCGACGCCGTCTGCATATTCGTAGTTGAGAGCGTGAGCGAACGACGGAGAA
>NZ_MPRL01000143.1:0-2204 GCF_002020875.1 Solemya pervernicosa gill symbiont
ATCTTCGACTACATCGAAGTGTTTTATAATCGTCGGCGCAGACACAGCTATTTAGGCCACATCAGCCCGGAACAGTTTGAGTTGGAACGGTGTGGAAATGCTTGAGTGTCTACGGCGTCGGGGGAAGTCCACACTGCTTCTCCCATGCTTTAAATTAAACTATAGGAGTGTCTATGGGTATGAGGGAAGTCCAGATGGCAAAATTAGGTTGAGTGTCCACGGGAATGAAGGGAGTCCATATGTCATTCAAATCGGGGAGTCGCTATTTTTGCGGAAGCTTGTTTTGGGCATCCAAGCCCAAGCAAGCGGCAAATACTTAACGCGACCGTTTATGCCTACGGCGCCCCTCAACTACGAATAGGCAGACGGCGTCGACTATCGGGGACTAACCGCCCTCACTTCGCTCTCCATGGCGGTCAGCAGCCGCTGTTCAGAAGAATATTTAACCTACGAAATATCTGAACTCTACTTTGCAAGCGCGTTGGCTGGCAACTCCCTCTAGTACAATTACCTAATTTACACCACATATTATTTAGATACTTGTTCATCGCCTGAATATGAAAATTTATGGTGGAGACTGACCTGTGATTGACCCTTGAAACTTCAGCTGCTGTCATGGCACCCATGCTGTTAGTTCCAATATAGTACTTACATACATGCCAAAAAGTATTAGGCGTGATAATTGATGAGTCAGGGAACAACATATCAAACGTCACATTTGCGCCTAAAGGGATATCATGCGCTACCAATATAACGTTTGCTGCCTCTTTCATTAAACCATACGTGGCAATGTGGATCTTGTGAAGTATATCATTAAACGAACTAAGCATTTCATCTTCCCAATTTGATGAGCACGCCGAACAAATAGGCCTTCTGTGAAGGCTTATGCTTATATAGGTCGAATATTCGTTGGACGTCGTGACAATCTCCATATGGCGATGCTTTTCGTCACTCACCTCAGATAAATCTGGAAACAGTTTGCTGATCAATTTTTCATCAACTCTTTTGTTTGCTTTGCACGTACATGTCTTTGAGCTACTTGACCAATCATCATCGCAATTATTGAAACAGGACTTTGATCTTAACGCCTCATATTCTCGTGCTGTTTTTTCCACTTTAATTAATTCAGTTAAAGTAAGTGATTCAAGCGCACCTCCGGGTAGTTCTTTATCCCTTATTAAGACAGCGAATTGGTGCTTAAGGACGTTGTCGTTCACAAGCAATAAATGCACCGTCATTACTGGGGCTGCCCAGTGATCTTTATTCCGACTAAGCGCGGAATTATTTTGCGCGCTCAAAAGCGTTTCAATTGATCTCGACGCTACATTTTTCAAATAATCTTCATGTTTTTTAATTTTCCCCGGACTATCGAAAAACAAGTAGACCTGGTGTCTATCGATTTTGTGGCAAATCATCTTCATTTTCTATTTCCATGATTGATTGGTGTAAGTGACCGTATGATATCTATCTGACATCTTCGTTCAATCATTTAAAGTGGCTTTTAAATAAACATATTTATCTTGAGAATTATAGAACTGTCGCCTAAAGCATTAGGGGAAGCCCAATGCCCTGTTTTGCCTCTTCGAATGAGTTGTACCCTAACTTTGGGATCCACTCGGTTTGCAAGCTTCTATAAAATCGCTCCATCGGTGAGTTGTTCCAGCAGTTACCCTGTCGGCTCATACTTTGGGTTACCTGGTATCGCCAAAGCTGCTGTCGAAATGCCAAGCTTGTGTACTGACAACCCTGGGCCGAATGAAAAATCACACCCTGTGGTTTGCCACGTGACTCATAAGCCATAGTCAGCGCCTTTTTTGTCAGCTCACTGTTGGGCGTAAGTGATAACGCCCAACCAACAGGTTTACGCGAAAACAGGTCGGGCACCATCGCCAGATAGGCCCAGTGTTTGCCGCTCCAGACGTAGGTAATATCACCTGCCCAGGCTTGGTTGGGTGCTTGCGTATCGAACCGACGCTCCAGCCGGTTGGGAACACCGATGTGGGGCTGTTCTACCTTTTTGTAGCGGTGTTTCGGCTGTTGGCTGCTAACCAGCCCCAATTCCACCATACGCCTACCGGCTCGATGAAGCGGCGCAATGGGACTCCCTCGCTGACCGCCATGGATAGCGAAGCGAAGGCGGTTAGTCCGCGATAGTCGACGCCGTCTGCCTATTCGTAGTTGAGAGCGCGAGCGAACGACGAAGA
>NZ_MPRL01000144.1:0-1908 GCF_002020875.1 Solemya pervernicosa gill symbiont
CGGTATCACTAACAGTGAATTTCAGGGCAATCCCATCGACTCTTCCATTCTCAATTTCCACATGCAACGAGACCTGACCCTGCTCGGTAAACTTGATTGCATTTCCAAGCAGATTGATCAGTATCTGGCGAAGCCGCCCAGGATCTCCTTGTAGCGCCACAGGCACATCACTCTCCACCTCGGCCACCAACTTCAAACCTCGCTCACTCGCCTTCGGCGCAAAGAGTGAACGAACCTCATCGACCAGCGCATCAAGTCTAAAGTCTTTTGTCACGAGCTCGAGCTTGCCCGCCTCCATCTTTGAGAAGTCGAGAATGTCGTTAATAATGGTAAGCAGGCTCTCAGCCGAGGTGGATATCGTCTCCACGTAGTCGAGCTGCAACTCATCCAACGAGGTTTTCTTCAACAGACTGGTAAAGCCGATCACACCACTCATCGGGGTGCGAATCTCGTGACTCATGGTGGCAAGAAAATCACTCTTTGCCTGACTCGCCGCCTCCGCACCCTCCTTGGCCAGTTCCAGCTCATAGGTACGCGCGGCAACCAGTCGCTCAAGATCTACACGATAGGTGGTCAACTCACTGTCATAGTCCTGTAGTTGATCCAGCATGACGTTAAAACCATCAACCAGCGTACCCAGTTCATCGTTACTCAGTCGTTCGGCACGTTGCGAAAAGTCTCGCTTCTCAGCGACCTGCTGCATGCTCTCCAGAAGACGTCTAACCGGCACCGAAACAACACGCTGGAACCAACTTGATAGGATCAGGGCCAGTAACAAGGAGATGACAAACACACCCAATACCACCTGGACCTCCTGGATAAAGGAGCTGTAGGCATGGCTCATATCTCCAGTAATGCGCATCCGCCCAATGACATCACCATCGAGCATGATCGACTCTTCGACCACGACCTCTCCCCACGTATCGATCTCTCCAGCATGAGATTCACTTCCTTCCATTGATTCAAGTTGAGGAGAACGATAGTGCGCAAACAACTGGTTATCATTGAGTAGTAGCTCTGCCTTCAGCACATCACTCTGAGATGAAAGAGTATATAAAACCTCGGTAGCTGTTCGCTGATCGCGAAATGCGATAGCAGCACTACTGTTAGCCCCAATTACCGTTGCCAGGGTACGCATTCGAGTGGTTGTATCATCGCGCGCTGCAGAGAGCTCGACATACATGAACATAAGCAGGTTCAACGACAAAATAGTCGCCGCCGTTGCCAGGATAATGACTATCAGTTTCTTCTTGATGGAGGCATCACGCAGCAACTTCATTGCCCCCCCTCACCATTAACGATTTCGGCAAGATTGAGTAGACGTGAGCTGATCTCCAGCCCCCTCTCTCGGGCAACACGCAGATTAACAAGAAAGCGAATTCGCCCCTGCTCACGATAGAGTTCAATCACCCCACCGCCTCGAGCAAAGCCTGGCAGTTCGCTAATAGTCAGCACTGGATCTCCATTTACTTGCGCAATAGTCTCGGGAAAACTGTTTCGTTCAGAGGTTGCGATATAGAGAAGATGACATGGCGGCGAGTTCTCGCCATGGTCGATGGGCTGCAATACAACCTGTCTCCCTTGAACCTGTCTACCAGCAAGCCTGGCCAGGGCATCGAGCATCTCATCACTTCCTGCCGTACAGATCGTCAGGGGATAATCACGATCGGAGAGGACGTGATCCGGCCAGCGTGTGAATTTGGCAAAGTTATAGATAAACACAGCCTTGAGCAGACGTGCCTCCTCCTCAGGCTCCTGAGCGCTGGCAACCGTCTGCAGAGTGACAGATAGGCCAAGACAAACAGCTAGCATCGGGGAGTCGCTATTTTTGCGGAAGCTTGTTTTGGGCATCCAAGCCCAAGCAAGCGGCAAATACTTAACGCGACCGTTTATGCCTACGGCGCCCCG
>NZ_MPRL01000145.1:0-1759 GCF_002020875.1 Solemya pervernicosa gill symbiont
CGGGGCGCCGTAGGCATAAACGGTCGCGTTAAGTATTTGCCGCTTGCTTGGGCTTGGATGCCCAAAACAAGCTTCCGCAAAAATAGCGACTCCCCGGCTTCAATGTTGGCGGCCATGCCGCATCACGCCCCAAGGCTCAAAATCGTCCCACATCGCGACCAGCAAAACGTGCTCCTGCTCCGAGAAGCCAGACAGAACCTGCTGCCGCTAAAGCCGACTCTGATGATGAGTGGGAGGAGTTTTAGTACAACCGTATCGGGGTTCGGATATGGCCGGTCAAGGCCATATTGAGAGCGATCTTCAGTTTTTTTCTGGTTAGATAGTTGATCTACCAGTAGCAGGTGATCCAGCTTGGCTTCAATTGCCACTAATAGAGCTGCGGATGGAAAGGAGTTCGGTTTTACTGACCAGAATTTCCATGCTATCCAGCAATTGGTCGGGGAACGGACTGGGATTGTTCTCTCCGATGCTAAACGCGATATGGTCTACAGCCGGCTGGTTCGGCGGCTTAGGCAGTTGGGTCATGATAGTTTCGATAGCTATCTCGAGATGTTGGGAAGTGACCCAGGCGATGAGATGGGGCACTTTATCAATGCGATCACTACCAATCTCACCTCCTTTTTTCGTGAGAACCATCATTTCGAATTCCTGAGAGAGACATTGCTACCGGCCTTGCTGGAGGCGCACAAAATAACGCGTCGTATACGTATCTGGTCGGCGGGTTGTTCGACAGGCGAAGAGCCCTATTCGATTGCCATGACGGTGCGTGAGTTGATCCCTGAAAGTAGCGGCTGGGATATCAAAATATTAGCAACTGACCTGGACTCGAATGTAGTAGCAACGGCCAAACGAGGGGTTTATAGCGAAGATCGAATAAGTGGTATCCCGAAACAGAGACTCAAACGCTGGTTTCTAAGAGGTAAGGGTGAGAAGAGCGATCAGGTGCGTGTGCGAAGTGAGCTGCGCGACATGATCTCTTTTCGCCAACTCAACCTACTTCACGACTGGCCCTTCAAGGGGCCTTTGGATTTTATCTTTTGCCGTAACGTGGTTATTTACTTCAACAAGGATACCCAGCGCAAACTGTTTGATCGTTATAGCAGGGTGCTCGCCGAGGATGGACACCTTTTCGTGGGCCACTCTGAATCGCTATATAAAGTGACAGACCGCTTTCACCTGCTCGGTAACACGATTTACCAGAAGGCAGAGGAGAGTAAGGGGTAATGCATGAAAACTACTCCACTACCAGCTCTCCCCGAATGCCACGTTCACTGCCAGGATTCGAGGATGTCAAACGCTATTGGGATAAGACCAACGATATTTTTTCAGCAAAGATATTGCCGGGTGAATTCTATGTAACGGCCAATGATGAGCTGATTACCACCGTGCTCGGTTCATGTGTCTCCGTATGTATACGTGATCGGATCTTTGGCATCGGGGGTATGAACCACTTTATGTTACCGCACGATAATTCGGGGACCGGCTCGTGGGTCGCAAGCGATAATGTCAGCGTCTCTACTCGCTATGGTACCTATGCGATGGAGCACATGATCAACGAAATACTCAAGAACGGTGGCAATCGGAAGAATTTTGAGGTCAAGGTCTTCGGTGGTGGCCGTATTCTGGCCAACATGACTGACGTGGGAATTAAGAATATCAACTTTCGCTGACCGCCATGGATAGCGAAGCGAGGGCGGTTAGTCCCCGATAGTCGACGCCGTCTGCATATTCGTAGTTGAGAGCGTGAGCGAACGACGGA
>NZ_MPRL01000146.1:0-1746 GCF_002020875.1 Solemya pervernicosa gill symbiont
GAAATGCCGTTTAACTATCGCTGGAACACTCGCTTTATCTATATGGATACGATTGAGTCAGTCAGCGAGATTAAAAAGTATCGCCGTCATTGGCAGCAGAAGGTTCGGGGTTTCTTCTCACAGTTGTTCCAGACAAATAGCGGTGTTGTAAACCTCGATGCTGCGGAAATGGTAGGGCAGGCTGATATCGCCCTGGCTGAAGCTAATAGCAGCGTTGTTAAGTACGGTTATTACTCCAATACAATAATCATTATGGATGAAGACCAGGATAAGCTGGAAGCTTATTGCCGGGAGACCCGCAAAATTGTGCAACAACTTGGTTTTACCGCCTCTATTGAAGGCGTTAACTGTGTTGAAGCGTGGTTAGGTTCCTTACCAGGCCAATCAAAGCCAAACGTACGCCGCCCAATGCTTCACACTATGCACCTATCAGATATGCTGCCACTTACTGCGATTTGGCCTGGTTCTGAATTTTGTCCTTCAAAGAAGTTCCCTGACAACTCACCAGCGCTAATGCACTGCTCTACTGTTGGTGCTACCCCGTTCCGGTTGAATCTGCATGTTGATGATTTGGGGCATACTCTGGTAATCGGCCCAACTGGTACCGGTAAATCTACCCTGCTTGGTATTATTGCCGCACAGTTTTGCCGTTATCCTGGTGCTAAGGTGTTCGCCTTCGATAAGGGAAACTCGTTACTACCCCTGACGAAAGCGGTTGGCGGTCTGCATTTCGATATTGGCCATGATGATTCTAAGCTGGCATTTTGTCCTCTGAAGTATGTAACGTCTGATTCTCAACAAGCCTGGGCAGAGGGATGGATTGAAACACTGGTATCTTTGCAAGGGGTAACTGTAACTCCGCGACACAAGAATGAGATTCACAACGCCATGACTCTGATTAAACAGAGTGGCCATGATGGTCGTTCCATGACTGATTTCGTTACCAATCTTCAGGATAAAGAGCTTTCCGAAGCACTGAAGCATTACACCGTATCCGGTGCTATGGGACATCTACTAGATGCTGAAGACGATGGTTTAGACGTTTCTCGATTTGTTACTTTCGAGATCGAGGAACTAATGGATATGGGCGAAAAGAACATGGTCCCGGTTCTGCTCTACCTATTCCACCGCTTCGAATTAAGCCTGGATGGTAGCCCAACTCTACTTGTACTGGATGAAGCCTGGTTGATGCTAGGAAATGCTGTTTTTCGCGAAAAAATTCGCGAGTGGCTGAAGGTCCTGCGTAAAGCCAACGTGGCAGTTATAATGGCTACGCAGAGCGTTTCTGATGCTGTTAACAGCGGTATTATAGATGTGCTGAAAGAGAGTTGTTTAACCAAGATACTGCTTCCTAATGACGTGGCACAGGAAAAGGGTTCCCGTGAATTTTACGAGTTCTTGGGGCTGAACAGCTGCCAGCTAAACATTATCACTCATGCGACCCGTAAACGTGATTATTACTATATGTCACCGCTCGGCAAACGCTTGTTTAACCTTAATCTTGGCCCTTATGCACTCGCATTTGTTGGTGCCTCTAGTAAAGAGGAGATTGCTAGGGTTCGGACTTTAGAAAATGAGTTTGGTGATTCATGGACTGATCAATGGTTGAAGGAAAGGGGGGTCAACATGAACCTCCCCCAGTTTCACGGGCACTTTTAATAAGCGACAGTGTCGCTCCATAGGAGTCATCCAAATGACTAGAAAACGCAAGCCATATAAGACCTACACCAAAGAGTTCAAATTAGA
>NZ_MPRL01000147.1:0-3000 GCF_002020875.1 Solemya pervernicosa gill symbiont
TGGATACCGATATTCTCACCACCGGCACTGGTGATGGTCACTACATCACCGGAGACGGTTGCCGCCAGATCACCCGGCTCTGCACCGCCAGTGATAGCACTCTCAGCCTGTGAGGCGAGTGAACCGCCCGAGGCGTCGTAGGAGAAGGAGACGGCCTCGAAGGCAGCGCCATCACCATACATACGGAAGCTGACGGTATCGCCATCATCGACATTGGCCGTTGCACTGAAATCGAGTGCAACCGAATTTGCCTGGACCGTGGCGGTAACACCCGCATGGGCGCCCAAAGTAGTCGCAATGTCAGCCGCACTATCACCATTGTTGACGGTGTAATCGGTGGTGACGTTCAGGGCGTCGGTCACCGTCACGGTCTGCGCTGCAACAGCAGCAAGTTCAGCAGTAGCCACATCGACTGCACCGGTGACACCACCCATGTCGGTGGCCACATTACCGCCTCCACTATTGGTTGCAGCGGTCAGGCCATCGGTGGTGTTATCCACGGAGACCTTGTTGATACCCAGATTGTCAGAGGTCGCGCCCGCCACCGTTACGTTAATGGTCTGGTTCGCTTCGGCACCAACCTGGAAGGTCTGTGCGGTGAAGGAGCCGTCGAGTAGTTTCAGGCCGTTAAATGAGGTGGTATTGGAGATACGATCCAGCTCAGAGACGAGCTGATTAACCTCAGACTGCAGGCTCAAGCGGTCAGTTGAGGAGTTGGTAGAGTTGGCCGATTGGATTGCCAGCTCACGAATACGCTGCAGGATGTTGGTACTCTCGGAGAGTGCACCCTCAGCGGTCTGTGCCAGCGAGATACCGTCGTTTGAGTTACGCATCGCCTGGTCGAAACCACGAATCTGCGAGGTCATTCTGTTGGCGATAGCAAGACCCGCCGCGTCATCCTTGGCGCTGTTGATGCGCAGACCGGATGAGAGACGCTGGAGTGAAGTTTGTAGCTGGCTCTGTGATTTCGACAGATTACGCTGCGCATTGAGTGACAGCACGTTTGTATTAATGACTTGAGGCATTGTAGCTCTCCTAGGTTGTCATCGCCTAAGTTATTGTTAATCAACACATTAGGCTTATTACACGTAGCGGATATAGCTTCCGAATCTGGAATTATTTACCGCTTCCTAACCTAATGATCGGCGTTATGTAGGGATTCTTTAGCATTTTTTGAATTTATTTTTTAGACGGGAGGGGAAGAGATAGACAACCGTCTCTTATGTTTTCAGTGTGCCTAATCTACTGTCGGCAGGAACACGACTATCTTGAGTTACCGCTGATCTATCGACCGAGCGATCTGGAATCCGGCAACACGTTGTTTATTGAGTGATTATTGGTACCTGCCAAGGCCGGAATGACTAATTTTGAATGTTGCCCGTACATATAAGGTGTCGGAGACCTTCTCGATTCTGGTAGTTCCTCATCTGTAATGCCTGCCGGGGAGTCGCTATTTTTGCGGAAGCTTGTTTTGGGCATCCAAGCCCAAGCAAGCGGCAAATACTTAACGCGACCGTTTATGCCTACGGCGCCCCCGCCTTCGCTTCGCTATCCATGGCGGTCAGCGTTTGACCTCAGCGCCGTGAAGCTACCGGAGTCGGAATCGACTCCGGTAGCTATTGACCACGCCTAGCTACTCACAACAAAAAGCCCCTGACGTTTACACGCCAGAGGCTCACTGTTAGCTCAATTATCAGGTTTCGGAGCCAAAATCGACTCCGAAACCTTCCTCTCTACTATCCCTGAAGCAGTGAGAGCACCAGCTGCGGCACCTGATTCGCCTGTGCCAGCATCGCTACACCCGCCTGCTGCAGGATCTGCGAACGGGTCAGTGAGGCTGTTTCGGCCGCAAAATCAGTATCCTGAATTCGGCTTCGCGCAGCGCTGAGGTTCTCAGAGCTTGTCTGCAGGTTGGTGATCGTGGTCTCGAAGCGGTTCTGCACCGCACCGAGTTCAGCGCGGATCGCATCGACTCGGGCCAGCGCACCATCGGTGATGTCGATTGAACGGTTGGCGCCCTCTACATTACTGATCTCGATGGTATCAACGGTCTCGGTAACACTTGCCTGAAGTTCGTTGGTGCTGCCAGAGAAGAGACCACCCGTTCCTTCCGCAAGATTTGACTCCACGCTAAAGTAACCAGCCGTCGACTTGAACTCGACCTCTCCACCAATCACGGTAGAGTCTCGCGTTCCCGCATTAACACCACCGTTCTGCAGCACGACATCGGTGGTACCTGCACCACCCGAGAGCGTCATCGCCACCTCAGTACCACCTACACCATCAACTGCTGAGGAACTGTCAAAGGCAGAGATGGTGATATTGTCACCCGTATCGTGCTGTAGTTCGATCGACTGCTTATCGTTGCTGATTATCGCAACAATGCCAGTCGCCCCCGTCTTGTCGTTAATGGCCTCAGCCAGGGTACTGATATCTTCGGTTGTTACATTGGCAGAGACCTTGACGTCGTTGAGCACCATCGATACGACACCATCGGTATCCAATCCACTCAGCGTTGCCTCTGTTCTTGCTGTTGCAAAGACGCCTGTTGAATCGGCACGTGCACTGACCAGTGCTGCAATCGATTTAGCATCAGCATTCTCATCAATGTCGATTGATGTCTCAGCCTGACCGCTGATGGTTATGGTCTGCGCTTCAACGTTGTTACCCGCAGTGATATCCGCTGTTGCGTAGGTCGACATCGCTGCATCGGTATCGGCTGCTGCATTCAAAATGCTGGCACCGATCGCCGCATCGGACTGAGCGGTGTAACCATCGGCCATCACAAGATCAATCTCGGACACCTGGATAGCACTGTCGTTCGCTGCGCCTTCACCAATAACGGTGCCTGCAAAGTCGACCGTGGAGTTGGCTACGGTGCCAGTGTAGACCTCACTATCGAGCGCATTGTCGAAGACGAAGGTGTCATTACCGGCCGAGGTACCACCCGATACGGTGAGATCAACACCCACACCACTTCCCGCAGCACCGCCATTCTGC
>NZ_MPRL01000148.1:0-2361 GCF_002020875.1 Solemya pervernicosa gill symbiont
TCGTCGTTCGCTCGCGCTCTCAACTACGAATAGGCAGACGGCGTCGACTATCGCGGACTAACCGCCTTCGCTTCGCTATCCATGGCGGTCAGCGGATGACGTAGACCCTGTTGCTGAAACCTCAGGGCCACGTTGTGCATGCTTTCACCGGCCGCAACCGACGCGATCGGTGAACTCATTACAACTCGGATCGGTAGTGAGAAAGAGGCCTCGTTTGAGAAATCGATCGCCAGTGCGTCCTTCTCGGTCCAGATACCAACCGCCTCATTCTCTTCAACGATGACGATGGAGCTGCAACTATTTTCTCGCATCAACTGAGCCGCTTTGCAGAGTGGCAAGTCCGGATTACACTCAAGCAGCTCATGTTGCAGTAACTGTTCTACCGTCAAATCTGCCAACGAGCCCGTGCTAGGCAATTTAATGTTAGTACGCCAGTCCATCTCTCAAACCCACCGTATTCTCTCTCGTTACACTAATACCTAGCTGGAATCGCGATGCCTCGCCATTAGCCCTGCTAGTAATATGTTATGTATGTTCAGAAAACTTCTGCTGTACCTTCTCGATCCGCTCACGGTTGTTCAGCAGCGCATCAACACATTCTCGATCTAGCTCATCACCGGCCAACTTACGCAGCAGGGCAAATGCACGATCGTTATCCCACGCTTCCTTGTAGGGTCGATCACTGGTTAATGCATCGAAAATATCGGCTACTGCGACGATCCGTGACTCAAGTGGAATCTGATCACCCTTCAAACCGTGCGGATACCCACCCCCGTTCATCTTCTCGTGGTGGTACTCGGATATGTTGTGCAACATCTCTATCCGATAGACCGCATCAAGACCAAAATTATCCAACAGGGTCTGAATCATCTCCCGTCCCTTACTGGCGTGGGTCTTCATAACCTGCCATTCATTAGCATCAAGCTTGCCTGGTTTGAGCAGAATTTCATCGGGAATGGCGATCTTGCCAATATCGTGCAGTGGCGAGAAGAGAAATAGCTGCTCGATAAACTCATCGTCAAGGTTATGTTTGGGCGCCAGCTCTTGCGCAATAATTCGGCTGTAGCGTGACATACGATCAAGATGGGTACCGGTTTCGTTATCCCGGTGTTGGGTAATATCGCAGACCGTTCTCACCGCAGCCGCGAGAGTACGCATACTCTCCAACTCAGAGCTAATCAGCAGCGTCAACACATGGGCAAAGAGTTCCAGATAGTGCAGCGTCTCATCATCGAAAATGTGTTTGTCACTGGCATTAAAAAAGATGAAACCGCGAAACTCGCCCTCGTGGTACATCGGCAGGGTGTAGCTCGAACCGTAGCCCTTTGAATCAATCTTACGGGTATGTACACCTTCCCCCTTGGCGAAGATCGAAAGATCGTGAACCACACGCCCCTTTCCACTGGCATAGATCGCAGGGGAGTCGCTATTTTTGCGAGAGTTTGTTTTGGGCATCCAAGCCCAAGCAAACAGCAAAAACTTCACGCGACCGTTTATGCCTGCGGCGCCCCGACGGGTTTTCACCATCGGTGCTATGGACAAAGGTTTTAAGTAAGTCACTCTTGGCATCGTAGATTGCCACGGCGATACGTTTGATACTCGGCAGACGTTCGCAGATAACGTTGTGGACATGAGCGAGTTTCTCCGACAGCGGACGCTGTTCGGTTACCGACTTTAATGCGATCTCATAGGAAGATATCGCCATACCCTTCACCACCTTTCCATCCATGACGGTTCACAGACGTTGCAAAAGTCCTTAGGTCGGGGAGTCGCTATTTTTGCGGAAGCTTGTTTTGGGCATCCAAGCCCAAGCAAGCGGCAAATACTTAACGCGACCGTTTATGCCTACGGCGCCCCCTATCGCGGACTAACCGCCTTCGCTTCGCTATCCATGGCGGTCAGCGGCGGTGAAAGCTTGTTACGTTTAGAGAGGGTTGAGATCTGAACCACTGGCAGCGACTCTGAGCACCTCTTCCCTATCATCCGGTAACCCCGCTGTCATAGAGTCTTCACGCTCTTTAGACCGGTAGCTTTGCGTTGCCCGCCTTTCAACGGGGTAGCCTTTTTCAGACGAATAAGCCTGATAGTATGTAGCCAGCACAAAATAGTCAACAATTGTGTGATTTAGATCACAATTTCCAACTTTTTCCAGTGAAATTAAAGGCTTTTGACGT
Organism: Solemya pervernicosa gill symbiont; assembly: GCF_002020875.1. NCBI lineage: Bacteria > Pseudomonadati > Pseudomonadota > Gammaproteobacteria > Solemya pervernicosa gill symbiont. Next base: position 2,175 of record NZ_MPRL01000148.1, read on the forward strand.
AACAAAGCCGCTTCGAAGAGGATCAGGCAGAAGCGGCTTAAGTGGCTGAAATTTAGGAAAAGGAGAGATCTGAAGCGGGTTCTACCCCACAACCGGGGAGTCGCTATTTTTGCGGAAGCTTGTTTTGGGCATCCAAGCCCAAGCAAGCGGCAAATACTTAACGCGACCGTTTATGCCTACGGCGCCC
>NZ_MPRL01000149.1:0-1392 GCF_002020875.1 Solemya pervernicosa gill symbiont
TTCTTCGTCGTTCGCTCGCGCTCTCAACTACGAATATGCAGACGGCGTCGACTATCGCGGACTAACCGCCTTCGCTTCGCTATCCATAGCGGTCAGCGGTTGATAGTTAATTCCAGCTACACCCTGTCCTTTTTCAGGAAAGGCATATATACCAAAAAGCCCGGCAGACACAGGAATGGGCAACCTATTTCTCAGCGCCCGAAGCTCTTTTATTCTATTTGAAAGAGCACGACGCTGCTCAAATGTTGAAGCACCATCTGAATCATCTGTAGCTGCGACAACATAGGTCGGCACTGCACAAGTCAGCATGAGGCTTGCAGATAGTAGGGCTACTCTGCACTTCATAACACTTCTCCCAAGGCGACCACTTTTATGCGATCTTTATTGTTATCTTAAATAATTCCAATCGGCGCTTTTTTATTTCAAACTCAGTAGATCAGACACCCCTGGCTGACTTCTGAAAACACCATGACAACCAACGCACCCGGAACTAATATCACCAATGAGCGACGCTGCCTTTACCATATCTCCAGCTTCAGCCGCATCTGCCAGCTTCAGTGCATTCCCCTCAACACTACTGTTGAAACTATCAAGCACGGCCAGACGTTCATCGCTGATATTTTCCATCCCTAGATAGGGAAGAAGACCACCCACAGGAATGCGATGATTAGCAAGACGCCTGGCACTGTCCGCCGTGTGCTCGGGGTTGTCAGTCATGATTCCTGCCAGCACACTTTGGTAATCGGACAGCACCTCGGTCATAACCTGCCGCAGAGTTGCCCTTTCACTGTATCGACTATGCATCGCCAGGATTGCCATTAGCGACATCTTTGTATCCATCGACAGATCTTTAACCTTCCCTTTTAATTCAGGCTTCATCAGCTCGATCTGACTCTGTAAGACTTTTTTCAATTCAGCCAGACTTGGATCTGCCGCACTGACACTCTGTGCAAACATAGAACTACCAATGAGTAGCACCATCGCAACAGACGCACGCCGTATCTTCTGCAGACCGTTAATCAGGTTAAATAAATTCTTTGCTCTAGCGAGTTGGAGTATCATTGGATATGTTCCTCAGTGTATTGGTGTTGTTATATTCAAGACCTACAATAAAGAAGAGTTTTTTCTAAGTGATGGCGCATCTGTAACAAGATGTAACGAGACTGTTACAGAACCGTATCGATAATAAATAAGCGCAGGACTCCCATTGAACACTTACAAGCAGCAGATTCTGGTAGTAGATGACGAACCTGAACTCCGCAACCTATTACAAACGTATCTAACGAAAGAGGGTTCGGGGAGTCGCTATTTTTGCGGAAGCTTGTTTTGGGCATCCAAGCCCAAGCAAGCGGCAAATACTTAACGCGACCGTTTATGCCTGCGGCGCCCCGA
>NZ_MPRL01000016.1:0-64949 GCF_002020875.1 Solemya pervernicosa gill symbiont
TCCCTCACTGACTCTACGCCGACATAAAGCCGCTGCTGCATCTTCTTCGTCGTTCGCTCGCGCTCTCAACTACGAATAGGCAGACGGCGTCGACTATCGGGGACTAATAACCGCCCTCACTTCGCTCTCCATGGCGGTCAGCGCCTGAAGCATTACTATCTCTTTCTAATGTTTACCATGGAGCCAACGTAGAAAAGATTCGTGAGTTTTCCAGAGAGATGCTGGAAAAGCACCCACTACAGGCGCTTTTTTCAGCAACCCACATGTCAACAGATGGGCGCGTAATAGCAAAGCGGCCGGGGGCAGAGTTTGGCGAGGCTGGGGGCGGTGAAACTCTATGGGCAGAGATGGTTAAGCACTACATCATGGAGCTTGGGTTAGTAGTTCAAGGCGATCTCTGGCCAGCATTAGAAATCGTCAGGTTAGAGCACCGCATACAGGAAGGTGATTTTCTGTCTATAGCACGTCTGTCTCCAATCGTTCCACCAGGACGTGAGCGGCTAATAGCTAAGGCTCTATTTGCTGGTTACGACAATGACTTTGTCACCGCCATACATATACTTGTTCCGCAGCTAGAGCATTTAGTGCGATTTCATCTTAAACAGGTCGGGGAGTCGCTATTTTTGCGGAAGCTTGTTTTGGGCATCCAAGCCCAAGCAAGCGGCAAATACTTAACGCGACCGTTTATGCCTACGGCGCCCCCAGACGGCGTCGACTATCGAGGACTAACCACCCTCACTTCGCTCTCCATGGCGGTCAGCGCTGGAGTAACGACAACGACTCTAGACCCCAAAGGCATAGAAAATGAAAACGGCTTAAGCACTCTTATGGAACACAGACAGGCAAATGAAATTTTCGGGGAAGATCTTGCCTTTGAAATCAGAGCGCTATTCTGTGACCCTTTTGGCCCAAACCTCCGAAATGAGTTGGCTCATGGACTTATCGACCTTGAAGAAGCCCAGTCGGTACCCTCAATTTATGCTTGGTGGCTGCTGCTAAAAATCACATTCAACACGTTCTGGCAGACCAAGCAACGTGGTAAAGGTCATGCAAGCGAGGACACTGAAGCCAAACAACCAATTTCCGAATAATTACTCGGGATTGAGGTATCCATATATGGGATGTGCATACACCTTATGCCGATGGGGAATTTCATGCCGCATCATGCGTGGGCATAAAATCGATGCCCACCCTACGGAGGACACGCACAAACCAGGGTGGTTTTGACCTTCCCCCTTCTGCAGCACCGAGCATCGGAGCGGTTTCAGGATTGAGTGAGCAGCTGCCTGAGCGTAGCGAGTTCTGCTCACGCCTAAATCGTGAGAAGGCCGCTCTCGCACGTCCATGTGCTTCGCGGCACTCGTGCATCCTGCACTTCGCGCAGGGCACCCGTAGGATGATGCAGGGGGTGATGGTTTTGGGTACTTTTGCCGAATCAAAAGTACCATGCCGCGCGGGTGCGCGAACCCGCTTTAAAACACGTCGCGAAAGCGACACAAACTTAAGAACCTAAAGCCTTCCCAAGCGCAGCCAAGAAAGCACTATTCTCCTCAGCCGCCCCAACAGTAACCCTCAGCGTATCCGCCAGAGGCCCCTCAGAAGCCTTCATATTCTTGATGAGTACACCATCAGCTTTGATAGATTCAAAAATCTCACCAGCCCGCCCACTCGGCACACTAAACAGAATAAAGTTAGCCGCAGAAGGAAACAGCTCGATACCCTCGAGCCTCCCCATCTCATCAAACAACCGCGTCCGTTCCTCACGAATCAACCGCGTCTGCTCATCAAACACCTCGATATTATCGAGCGCAAACTCGGCCGCCGCCTGAGTCATCACATTGATATTGTAGGGAAGCCGCAACTTATCGAACTCACCGATCCACTCCGCTGGACCGGCAATCAACCCAAGACGTAGCCCGGCCAACCCCAGCTTTGAGAGGGTGCGCATCACCAGCAGGTTATCGAACTCACCAAGACGTGGCATGAAACTCTTACCAGCGAAGGCGTGATACGCCTCGTCGACCACCACCACACCGTTGGCCGCCTCGAGGATCTTCACGATCGCCTCCTCATCGAAGAGGTTACCGGTCGGGTTGTTGGGATAGGCAAGGTAGACCACCGCCGGGTCGTGCTGCTCAATCGCCTGCAGCATCGCGGCGAGGTCGAGTGAGAAGTCGGGCTTGAGCGGTACACCGTGGTACTCGAGCGAGCTGAAGGTGGCGATCATGCGGTACATGACGAAGCTCGGCTCGGGGGCTAGCACTACCCGCTTCGGCCCACCGAAGGCGAGCGCCAGAATCTGGATGATCTCGTCGGAGCCGTTGCCGAGCATCACCCCCATCCCCGCCGGGATATCCATGCTGCGGCGCAATGCAGCGGTGAGGCTGCTAGCCGCTGGATCGGGGTAGCGGTTGACGGCGATCTCGCGCACCTGCCGCTGCCAGCTCTCGAGCATCGCATCGGGCCAGCGGTAGGGGTTCTCCATCGCATCGAGCTTGATCAGCTCGCCCGGATCGGGCACGTGGTAGGCGGAGAGTTCGCGGATCTCGGGGCGGATCCAGTGGTTGATTTTGTCGTCGAGGCTCATGGGTTTGTCGACTCGCGTTACATCACCGGCATTGGTGGGTTTCGTGTTACTTAACCCACCCTACGCTCGATAATTAATCCTTGATGCGGTACTCGGCGGAGCGGGCGTGGGCGGTGAGCCCCTCGCCGCGCGCCAGCGTCGAGGCGGTCTTGCCGAGGTGGCTGGCACCATCGGCGGAGAACATGATCAGCGAGGAGCGCTTCTGGAAGTCGTAGACACCGAGCGGCGAGCTGAAGCGGGCGGTACGCGAGGTCGGCAGCACATGGTTGGGACCGGCGCAGTAGTCACCCAGCGCCTCGGCGGTATAACGGCCCATGAAGATCGCACCGGCGTGTTTGATCTGCTTCGCCATCGACTGAGGGTCATCAACCGAAAGCTCGAGATGCTCAGGGGCGATGTGGTTGGTAATCGTTACCGCCTCATCGAGATCAGCTACCTTGATCAGCGCACCGCGATCGGCAATCGACTTCTCGATGATCTCCTTGCGCTCCATGGTTGGCAGCAGTTTGTCGATGCTCGCCGCGACACTATCGAGATAGGCCTGATCGGGACAGAGCAGAATCGACTGTGCGTCCTCGTCGTGCTCGGCCTGGGAGAAGAGGTCCATCGCAATCCAGTCGGGATCGGTCTTGCCATCACAGATCACCAGAATCTCCGAGGGACCGGCGATCATGTCGATGCCGACGGTACCGAAGACCATGCCCTTGGCGGTAGCGACGTAGATGTTGCCGGGACCGACGATCTTATCGACCTGCGGCACCGTCTCGGTGCCGTAGGCGAGCCCGGCAACCGCCTGTGCACCACCGAGGGCAAAAGCACGGTCAACACCGGCAATCGCTGCAGCGGCCAGCACCAGTTCGTTGACCTCGCCATCGGGGGTCGGTACCACCATGATCAGCTCATCGACACCCGCCACCTTGGCCGGGATCGCATTCATCAATACGGAGGATGGGTAGGCCGCCTTGCCACCCGGCACATAGAGACCGGCGCGGTCGAGTGGCGTGACCTGCTGACCCAGCAGGGTGCCGTCATCCTCAGTGTAGGACCAGGAGGCCACCTTCTGGTGCTCGTGGTAGGCGCGCACCCGCTCGGCGGCCAGCTCCAGCCCCTCACGCTCGGCCACACTGATATTCACCAACGCCGCCGTGAGTCGATCCTGGGAGATCTCCAGTTCAGCCATTGAGCCGACGCTCATACGATCGAAACGGTTGGTGTACTCCACCAGCGCCGCGTCACCGCGACTCTTTACCGCCTGCAGCACCTCGCGCACGGTGTTATTCACCGCCTCGTTGGAGACGCCCTCCCAGTCGAGCAGCCGGTCGAGCTGCTGCTGAAAATCGCTACTGCTGCTATCGAGACGTTTGATATCGGTCATCGCCCTTCTCCGCTATACGCCACGCCGCTCGTTAACGGCCTCGGCGATCAGATCGATCAGTTTTTTAACCTGCCTGTGTTTCATCTTCATCGACGCCTTGTTGACCACCAGGCGCGAGCTAACATCGGCGATATGCTCCAGTGGCTCGAGGCCATTGGCCTTGAGCGTATTACCCGTATCGACCAGATCGACGATGTAATCAGCCAATCCAACCAGCGGTGCCAGCTCCATTGAGCCGTAGAGTTTGATGATCTCGACCTGCTTGCCCTGCTCGGCGTAATAACGACGGGTGGAGTTCACAAACTTGGTCGCGATACGCAGCCGTGCCGGTGTCTCGGGGCGATTCTTGGCACCCGCCACCATCAGTTTGCAGCGTGCAATATTGAGATCGAGCGGCTCGTAGACGCTGTCACCGCCGTGCTCCATCAGCACATCTTTGCCCGCCACACCCAGATCGGCCGCGCCGTACTCGACATAGGTCGGCACATCGGTGGCACGGATGATCACCAGCTTCACATCTTCTCGATTGGTATCGAGAATCAGTTTGCGACTGGTTTCCGGATCGTCGATCGGCACAATCCCGGCGTGAGCCAGCAGTGGCAGCGTCTCCTTGAAGATACGCCCCTTGGAGAGCGCAATTGTCAGGGTCTCTTGCATGGTGGGTAACCTTGCTCCAGGTAGATTTATTCGGGTACGCGACGGATACGCGCGCCAAGCTGAGCCAGTTTCTCTTCGATATGGTCGTAACCGCGATCGATGTGATAGATACGATCGACCACCGTCTCACCATCAGCAACCAGCCCGGCCAGTACCAGACTGGCCGAGGCGCGCAGATCGGTCGCCATCACGGGTGCTGCGGTCAGTCGTTTAACGCCCTCGCTAATGGCCGTGTTGCCTTCAACGCGGGTAATTGCGCCCATGCGCTCCAGCTCCTGCACATGCATAAAGCGATTCTCAAACACCGTTTCAGTAATCGTACCGGTCCCCTCGGCAATCGCGTTGAGGGTAGCAAACTGGGCCTGCATATCGGTTGGGAAGGCGGGATAGGGTGCTGTACGCAGACTAACCGCCTTGGGACGTTTACCGTGCATATTCAGCTCGATCCAATCCTCACCCGTGGTGATATCGGCGCCCGCCTCCTCCAGCTTCAGCAAAACTGCATCGAGCAGATCGGGTCGGGTATCTTTCAGCTTCACGTGACCACTGGTCACCGCAGCGGCAACCAGATAGGTACCGGTCTCGATACGATCGGGAAGCACCTTGTAGGTCGTACCATTGAGACGTTCTACGCCCTCAATGGTAATGGTATCGGTACCGGCACCGCTGACCTTGGCGCCCATGCTGTTGAGGCAGTCGGCAAGGTCGGTCACCTCCGGCTCGCGTGCGGCATTCTCAAGAATGATGGTGCCATCTGCGAGTGCTGCGGCCATCATCAGATTCTCAGTGCCGGTCACAGTGACCATATCGAGAACTAGACGTGCCCCCTTGAGACGCTCGGCGCGGGCACGAATATAGCCCCCCTCAACCTCGATATCGGCACCCATGGCGCGCAGACCTTCAAGGTGAATATTGACCGGACGCGAGCCGATCGCACAGCCACCCGGCAGCGAGACATCGGCCTTGCCGTAGCGTGCCAGCAACGGACCCAGCACCAGGATCGAGGCGCGCATCGTCTTCACCAGCTCATAGGGGGCGGAGAACTCCTTGATGGTGCGCGGATCGACCTCGATACTCATACGCTCACCGACCATCAGCGACACGCCCATGCGGCCGAGTAGCTCCATGGTGGTGGTCACATCGTGCAGATGCGGCACATTCTCAATAGTCATTGGACCATCAGCGAGCAGCGTTGCAGAGAGAATCGGCAGCACTGCGTTTTTCGCCCCAGAGATACGAATCTCGCCCTCGAGCTTGCCGCCACCGGTAATAATCAGTTTATCCATCAAATACTCCGATTCGGTTTTACCGAATCTACTTATTGTTCTGCTGCAGCCCACTCTTCGGGGGTGAAGGTACGCATTGTCAGGGCGTGAATATCGCTGTGCATGTGGTCACCCAAGGTGGCGTAGACCATGCGATGCTGCTCCAGCATCTTCTTACCCGCAAAGGCCTGACTGACGATCTTCGCCTCAAAATGGTCACCCTCACCGGCCACCATTGCATTACAATCCGGAATACCCTTCTCGATCATGCCTTTAACATCATCAGCAGTCATACCTGCATCACCTCTGTCATCTCTGTTCATTCAGCTGCACAAGCCATCACGGACATTAACCGTTACGGAATAAATGGCACGCAGCCCGCAAGCTCGGCGCACGGCAGCCTTTTTAAGGCCGCTAATCATATAGAAAACGGGAAGAAACGGGAAATTTCGGATCATCGACCAGCCTGTGGCCTCCGATCGATACTGGGATTCAGTCCCAGGTGAGTGGCAACACCTTATCGAGCCCACTGACGCGGGCAATCGCCATCATCTGCTGCGGGATGTTGACGTACTCAATCTCGTGCTCATGCTGTTTGGCCTGACGCATCCAGTCGATCAGCAGCGCCAACCCGGCACTATCGGCCTTCTCAACCTCGCGCAGATCAACCGTTACCACACCCTCCTTGCAAAACATCGTCTCAGCCGCCTTGCTCATCTCTGCGGCTGCTCCGCTCAACTCCGAGACGGTTTCAAAGGTGACCATGCCGTTGATATAGAGTCGACCATCCTCCTCCTGACGAATAGCGCACTGCTGCTCGCCGTTGCGATCGGTGCACGATTTGAGAATACGACAGCTCACTAGCGCACCTCGTCGTTCTTCTTCGTCAGTCGCTTGATCAACGCATCGAGGCCCTTCTGACGAATCTCGCGTGAGAAGGTGGTGCGGTAGTTAGCTACCAGACTGACCCCATCAATGGAGACATCATAGACCTTCCAGGCATCGCCCTTCAGGTAGAGGTTGTAGTTGATCGGGATCGGGAAGGCACCCGGCTGCTGGATCTCAGTTCGTACCACCACATCACCACTCGCCTCACCTTCACGCAGTGGCAGATAGTCGATCGCCTGGTCAGTGTACTCATTCAGTGCAGTGGCATAGGTACGCACCAATAACATGCGGAACTCCTTGGTGAAGTCGGCCTGCTGCTGCTTGCTGGCCTTACGGCGGTACTTGCCGAGCACCCACTTGGCAATACGCTCAAAATCGAAGTGCGGTAAAACGATCTCATCAACCATGCCGTAGAGCATGTTGGGTTTGGCCTTGATCGCCTCACTTTCCGCCTTAAGCCGCTCTAACACCTGGTTGGAGGTCGACTGAACCAGCTGCTGAGGGGGTGTCACCGCAGCAGCTGCACTGCCAGCAAATAACAACGCTGAGATAAAGAGCAGAGCTAGGCGTTTCATCAGTAAGCCCCCGTAGCGCGGTTGAGTTCGATGATCTTCATATTGTAGTCATTCACCGAGCTGAGATAGTCGGCGTGGGTCAGCACGTAGGTCTTGAAGGCGTCGAGCACCTTGTCCGCCTCCTCAAGGCCCGCCTCAAAATCGGCGTATGAGCTAACCATCCAGCGACGACCGGAGCGACTACCCTTGCCGAGCTCTTCAACCGCTGAGTGCAACGCCTGCAGCTCGTGGTATTTCTCGGCCACATCGAAGGGGATACCCTGCTGGGCAAAGGCTGACTTGGAGATCAGCGCATCAAGCTCTGCCTGGGCACGGCTCGTCTTGGCGCTGGTAACACCGCCCTGCATATCCCATTTCAGACCGACCACCGGGGTGGCTGCGACGTGGTTGAAGGGATCAACCGTATAGGGATTATCAAGCGTATCTCGACCCGGCGCATAGGCAAAGGTGCCGACGATACCGGCGTAAAGATTAGGATTGGACTCCGACTTCTTCGCTGCCACCAGCGCGCGACGCGCCTCAAGCCCCGCCTTGAGCTGATCCATCTCCGGGCGATTGGCCAGTGCACGCTGCTGTAGATCGGCCAGACTATCCTGCGGCAGAGCTTCAGCGCTTAGAGACTTATCTGCGACCGAAAGCTCACCATCGATACCAACACCGGTCATCACCTTGAGTCCGGCCAGCGCGATGCGCTCAACCGATTTTGCCTCAGCCAGATATTTGTTCAGCAGTGCCATACCGGTCTCCAGCGCATAGAGGTCGGACTGTTTTACATCGCCCTTATCCTCTTCGAGCCAGCGTTCAACCAACGCCTTTGCCTTCTCCAGACGACGCTTCACATCCTCAAGCAGCAGGTGGCTGTCGCGCGCAGTGAGGTAGCCGTAGTAGGCGCGCGAGGTGTCGTAGATGGTCTCGATGCGCTGCTCGCGTACCTCCGACTTCTTCACCTCGACGTTACCCTCGGCCGCCTCAGTGTAGTAACGCACCTTGCCGAAGGTGGCGAGTGGCTTGATCAGCTTCAACTGCAGTGATGCCCAGCCAGTCACTTCATCAAATTCGTAGAGGTCATCGCGCAGCTTGCAGGGCGAGACACAACTCTCTGCACCACCTTCGAAAATACCGCCCTCAACCACAGGGGCGAGACCGACAAAGAGATTCATATCGACCATTAGGTCATCACTCGCCTGGGCCTGATCGATCAGCGCACGAGCGGCATCGACCAGATGCTCCTTCTCAGCGATGCGGTGATCAGCCTTCAGCGCCATCTCTACCGCCTGGCTAAGATCGACACTCTGGGCGCTGGTAAGCGTTGCGAACGAGGCGAGTACCGCCCCCATCAATAGCTGCTTCATCTACTCTCCCCCTTCGGCTGCTTCGTTATACATAAATTGACCAATCAGCTGTTCAAGTACCAGCGCCGACTGGGTCAGTTTGATCTCACTGCCACTCTCAAGGTAGTCCTCCTCGCCGCCCGGTTCCAGACCGATATACTGCTCGCCGAGCAGACCGGCGGTGAGAATGCTGGCCGTGGTGTCGGTGGGGATCTGGTTAAAGCTGCCACCCACATTCATCTTGACCACTGCCTCGAAGGTCGCCTGATCGAACCTGATATCGGTCACTCGACCGACCCGTACCCCGGCGATACTGACCGGAGAACGCACCTTCAGTCCGCCGATATTCTCAAAGCGGGCGGAGACCTCATAACCATCCTCATCACTCATTGAGCTGAGGTTGCTGACCTTCATCGCCAACATGAAGAGTGCCGCCAATCCCATCGCGACAAAGACGCCAACAGCGACATGAACGTACTTGTTAAACATGATTTCAGACCTCTCCAAACATTAACGCAGTCAGCACAAAATCGAGACAGAGAACGGCAAGCGCGGTATGTACCACGGTGCGCGTGGTCGCGCGGCTAACACCCTCGGCAGTCGGATCGGCATCGTGTCCTTCAAAGACCGCAATCCAGGTCGCCACAAAACCGAACACGATGCTCTTGATCACACCGTTATAGATATCTTCCTGCAGATCGACACCCGCCTGGATCTGCGACCAGAAGGCACCCTCATCAACGCCGAGCAGTCCGACACCGACCAGCAGCCCGCCCATCACGCCAACCGCACTGAAGATCGCCGCCAGCAGCGGCATCGAGATGAGACCGGCGTAGAAGCGGGGTGCGATGACTCGTTTCAGTGGGTCGACCGCCATCATGCCTATCGATGAGAGCTGCTCGGTCGCCTTCATCAGACCGATCTCGGCGGTCAGTGCCGAACCGGCACGACCGGCAAACAGTAGCGCGGTGACCACCGGCCCCAGCTCGCGCACCAGTGAGAGTGCGACTACCACGCCGAGTGACTCCTCGGCACCAAACTGCGCCAGGGTGTTGTAACCCTGCAGACCCAGCACCATGCCGACAAACAGGCCCGAGACGATAATAATCAGTAGTGAAAGCACACCGACCGAATAGATCTGCGCAACGATCAAACTGGGACGAGTTAGAACGGTGGTGAAACCGGCGATAATACGTAGCAGGAAGATATGACCACGGCCGAGACGACGGAAAAAATCGACACCGCTCTCGCCGACAAAGGCCAATCCATCCGTGATAGAGGCTAACCAGCGCATGCATCTCTCCCCGCTGCGCTACCCGTGCTGCAATTGATCATTCTTTTTCCATTCCAAGATTTATCAGATCATCCTGATAGTCTGGCGCCTGGTAGTGGAATGGCACCGGTCCATCAGGCAGGCCATTCATGAACTGCTGCACCCAGGGTGAACTCGACTTCATCAGATCTTCAGTCGAACCGTGCTCGACCACCTTGCCCTGCGAGAGGATATAGATGTAGTCGGCAATTGCCGCCGTCTCCTTCACATCGTGCGAGACGATCACGCTGGTCAGACCCAGTGCGTCATTGAGCAGACGAATCAGCTGCACCAGCGCACCCATTGAGATCGGGTCCTGACCGGTGAAGGGCTCGTCATACATAATCATCATCGGATCGAGTGCGATCGCGCGCGCCAACGCCACACGCCGGGCCATACCGCCGGAGAGTTCACTCGGCATCAGATCGATCGCACCACGCAGCCCCACCGCCTGTAGCTTCATTAACACCAGATCGCGCACCATCCGCTCAGGCAGGTCGGTATGCTCTCTTAGTGGGAAGGCAACGTTATCGAAGACATTAATATCGGTCAGTAGCGCACCGCTCTGAAACAGCATGCCCATGCGTTTTCGCAACTGATAGAGACGTCGCAGAGAGAGCGAGGGGACCTCTTCGCCACAGAACTTGATACTGCCCTGGTGGGGGCGAATCTGACCACCAATCAGACGCAACAGCGTCGTCTTGCCGGTACCACTCGGCCCCATGATTGCTGTGACCTTTCCACGCTGGATATCGAGGTCAACTCCATCAAATATCGGGCGTTTGCCGCGAACAAAGCGCAGGTTTCTTATCTCGACCAGTGGGTCGGCATTTATATCAATACGATTTTGCATCAGGAGGTTTTCATACCCGGAGAGCTAACTTCTTCTCTCTCCAGTATTTTTTGGATTCATTCCAACTATTTATTCGCTACCAATAAGCGTGAGGACCGAGTTTCACTAATCTGCAAGTTGGAGTCAACTGATGCTTTCCCACAGCTATATCACTACAAAAAAAATAGGGGAGTCGCTATTTTTGCGAGAGTTTGTTTTGGGCATCCAAGCCCAAGCAAACAGCAAAAACTTAACGCGACCGTTTATGCCTGCGGCGCCCCGACGGTTATTAAACCCCATACAGCTCTGTCAATGCGGCTATCTCGCGAAGCTGCATCAGTGTCTTAGCTCCACTATCGACGAGTAGTACCGCACTGCGCCACCCCTGCGCCTGGTGTAGAAACTGTTTTACCTGCTCGGCTAATTGCGGTAATCCCACATCTGCCCCCGAGAGAGAGATCCGCCCCACATTACTGCCCCACTCACCCTCAAGGCCCGCATGCCAGACCGGCAACACTCCATATCGGTTATTTATCTCCGTTGCCCTCTCAGAGGTGAGCTCACCATCAATATAGAGAGTAACTCCTGATGAGTGCTCAGCCAGCCCATGAAGAACCGCAGGACCCACTGGATCAGAGAGTCGCAGCAGCAGAGCATCGACACAGGCAGCAGGCTGACCGACCTCTGCCAACAACTCTATAGCCACAACATCCGCAATACCCACCTCAAGCAGTGCGACGACTCGTGATTCGAACAGCTCGCACCACTCGGACCACTGCTCGGCATCAGCAGAGCGCCAATGCTGCTCTGGCAGCAGTAGCGCCGAAAACTCACTGCTGTAGAAATCGAGTCGCCACTCTTGTGGTAGATCCTCAGGGTAGAGCGCATTCAGAGCCGGAAGATCCCAGCCGCAGCCGCCAAAAAAGAGCTTTGGAAGCCCCTCTCCCTGCTGGCGCTCCGATAAAACACCCTTTTGTATCTGCTGTGCCATTTTGCCACCACCACACTGAAATTACGGTTACAATAGCGCCCCCGTTGGCCGTTTGAAAAGCGCCAGCCGACGAGATAAACGACATTTTTACATCAGCCACTGGCTGATCAAATTCGATAGTAGAGAGAGAATAAGCAGTGAGAACTTGCGTGCATACAGCGCCCCTCTGCCAGCCCGTCACAACGCCATCCCCGCTGGGCCGACAGAGGACACACTAACCATGCTGCTCGATATCGCCGCCATTTTGGGCGGCTTCCTGATTCTGATCTGGGGTGCGGATAAATTTGTCACCGGCGCTTCAGCCACGGCACGCAATCTCGGCATCTCACCACTGATTATCGGCCTGACCATTGTCGGCTTTGGCACCTCGGCACCGGAGATTCTCGTCTCGGTCATCTCCTCATCACTCGGCAACCCGGGCCTGGCGATCGGTAATGCGCTCGGCTCCAACATCACCAACATCGCCCTGATTCTTGGTGCCACTGCGGTGCTCATCCCGCTCAACGTCAACTCCGATACGGTACGACGCGAGCTGCCGATCCTGCTCTCTGCGATGTTGATCGCGCTGGTGCTGCTACAGGACGGTGTGTTGGGGAGACTTGACGGTATCTTTCTGCTCAGCGGCCTCGCTGTGATGATCTACATGGTCGTCAGCCTCGGCCTTAAGACCCGCCGTGACGATCCGTTGAGCGGTGAGTTTGACGACGAGATCCCCAGCCACATGCCGATGCGTACTGCCATCATCTGGCTGATCGTCGGACTGGCTGCACTGCTGATCAGCTCGCGTGCGCTGGTCTGGGGGGCGGTCAATATCGCCACCTCATTCGGTGTGAGTGATCTGATTATCGGTCTGACCATCGTCGCCCTCGGTACGAGTCTGCCGGAACTGGCCGCCTCAATTGTCAGCGCCAAGAAAGGCGAGCATGACATCGCCATCGGTAACGTCATCGGCTCCAACATGTTCAATCTGCTGGCGGTGCTGGGTCTACCCGGTGTCATCCATCCCGGTTCATTTGATCCAGCAGTGCTTACTCGCGACTACCCGGTCATGATCGGTCTAACCATACTGCTGTTTGCGATGGCCTACGGCTTCCGCGGCCCCGGCCGCATTACCCGCGGCGAGGGTTCGGTGCTACTGCTGGCCTTTATCGGCTACCAGACGGTACTCTACCTCTCAGCAACTGGAGCGATGTAATGAAAGAGCAATTTCAGGCACAAAATATCAAGTGTGGTGGTTGCGCCGATGCGATCAAAAATGGCCTGGGCGAACTCAACGGTATCGAACAGGTCGAAGTTGAGGTTGAGAGCGGCAACGTTACGGTCGAGGGTGCCTCGCTGCAACGCGATACGATCTCAGCCAAGCTGGCTGAGCTGGGTTACCCGGAGGCGTGAGCCCGGATCTGGATTGAGATGAACGAAAAAAAACTACAACAACTCGGCGTCGCGGTTATTGAGACCGAGGCGGAGGCGATCTCCGCCCTCACCCAACGCATTGACGCCAACTTTGCCACTGCCTGCCGCCATATGCTCGAGTGCGAAGGTCGAATCGTGGTGGTCGGTATGGGCAAGTCGGGCCATATCGGCGGCAAGATTGCCGCTACTCTGGCCAGCACCGGCAGCCCCGCCTTCTTCGTTCACCCCGGTGAGGCGAGCCACGGTGATCTCGGCATGATCACTGCCAAGGATGTGGTCCTCGCACTCTCCAACTCCGGCGAGACCGATGAGATCCGCACCATCCTACCGATCATCAAACGACTCAATATTCCGCTGATCTCGATGACCGGCAACCCCGACTCGAGCCTCGCCCAGGCAGCCAGTGTCAACATCGACGTCAGCGTTGAGCGCGAGGCGTGTCCACTCGGACTCGCGCCCACCTCAAGCACTACTGCTGCTCTGGTGATGGGCGACGCACTCGCCATCTCACTGCTTGAGGCACGCGGTTTCACCCCAGAAGATTTTGCTCGCTCCCACCCCGCCGGTGCCCTTGGTCGCAGACTGCTCTTACACGTCGGCGACATCATGCACACTGGCGATGCCGTGCCACAGGTGAGCGAGAGCACACTACTCAGCGATGCGTTACTGGAGATGACCGGCAAGAGCCTCGGCATGACCGGCGTAACCGACAGCGATAATCGTGTCATTGGTATTTTCACCGATGGCGATCTGCGCCGCACTCTCGATCACGGCATCGACGTGCACCAGGCCTCAATTAGCGAAGCGATGACCAAAGAGTGCAAAACGGTGGTTGCCGACATGTTGGCAGCCGAGGCGCTGCAGATCATGGACAGTAAAAAGATCAGCGCCCTACTGGTAGTCGATGAGAATCAGCATCTGGTCGGCGCACTCAACATGCACGACATGCTGCGCGCAGGCGTCGTATAACAACCATTTCAGTCTGGAGAGAGCATGAAGGACATCCTTGAGAAGGCCAAACAGATCCGACTTATCATCTTTGACGTCGATGGCGTACTAACCGATGGCGGTCTCTTCTTTGGCGATGATGGCCAGGAGTACAAGGCGTTCCATTCACGTGACGGCCACGGCATGAAGATGCTGCAGCAGAGTGGCGTCACCATCGCCATTATCACCGGCCGCACCTCCAAGGTGGTCGAACACCGCATGAAAAACCTCGGTATCGAACACGTCTACCAGGGACAGCACGAGAAGCTACCCGCCTTCGAACAACTGATCGCAGAACTCAACGTCAGCGCCGAAGAGACCGCCTATGTCGGTGACGATGTGGTTGATCTGCCGATCATGACCCGTGTTGGTCTGGCGGTTGCGGTCCAGGATGCACACCGCATGGTCAAACAGCATGCACACTGGCAGACCTCAGTCGGCGGTGGCCGCGGTGCCGCTCGTGAGATCTGCGAGCTGATCATGGAAGCTCAGGGCACCCTGAGCCCGATGCTGGAGAGTTATCTCTAGGTGGACGTTCGGGTCCTGATTCCGATGCTTATTTTCGCCCTGCTAGCGGTCAGTAGCGGCTGGCTGCTCTACCGCAGCAGTTACGATGGCGACATCGACCGCGGCGCACGTCACACACCCGACTTTTTCCTCGAGAATTTCAATCTCACCAGCATGGATAGCGAGGGACAACCACACCACATCCTCAGTGGCACCGCCCTGCGTCACTACGGTGACGATGACAGCAGCGAGATCGATCAGCCACGACTTAAACTGGTTGGAAAAACACGTCCACAGTGGAGTGCATCTGCGGGTAAGGCTCATATCGCGCCCGACGGTGCTGAGATCAGACTTGAACAGGATGTGCTCCTGCAGCGCAGCAGCCCCGAACAGGAGTCACTCAAGATCGAGAGTAGCAGCATTACGCTATGGCCCGACCAGGAGCGCGCTGCAACCGATCAACCGATCAAGCTCACCAGCGACACCCGTACCGTCACCGCCACTGGCCTGCGCAGCAACTGGGCGACTGGCCAACACACCCTGCTATCCAATGTAAGAGGCCGCTATGCACAAAACTAGCTCCCACTTATTAATCATCGCCACCCTGTTACTTCCCGGTATCGCCACTGCGCTCTCAAGCGACCGTGATCAACCCATCGAGGTTGAGGCCGACCGGGTTGAGTTTGACGAGAAACGCGGCATCAGCACCTACAGTGGAAATGTCACCTTCAGCCAGGGTTCGCTGCACGCCACTGCCGATGTTGTCACCATCCACACCCTCAATGGACAACTCGATCGAGTCATCGCCAAAGGTAAACCGGCCACCTTCCGTCAGCGCCCCGATGAGAGCAGCGAAGATGTACGCGGCAGTGGCGAACAGCTTGAGTACCAGGCCGAAACCGAGCAGCTCACACTCAGCATCAACGCTGAGCTCTACCAAAAAGGCAATCGACTCACCAGCCAACGTATCGTCTACGACGCAGCGCGTGATAGCGCTGTGGCGGGCAGCACCAGCACCGACAGTAGTCATAAGCCAAAAAACGAGCGCGTACGCATCACCATTCAGCCGCGCGAGCGTAAACCCGCTGAAAAGCCATGACTCGACTCAGCGCTGAGAACCTGCACAAAGCCTACAAGGGTCGCGATGTTGTTGGCGGCGTCTCGCTTACCATCAACAGTGGCGAGGTGGTCGGACTGCTCGGCCCCAACGGTGCCGGCAAGACCACCAGTTTCTATATGGTGGTTGGACTGATCGGCTGTGATACGGGTCGCATCATGATTGATGAGCAGGATGTCACCAGCTATCCCATCGATGCCCGCGCCCGCCTCGGGATCGGCTATCTGCCACAGGAGGCCTCGGTGTTTCGCAAGCTCAGCGTAGCCGACAACATCCTCGCCATTCTCGAGATCCGTGATGAGCTCAATGCACAGACACGCGAGTCGATGCTCGATGAGCTGCTCAGCGAACTGCACATCTCACACCTGCGCGACACCATCGGTCAGAGCCTCTCTGGCGGCGAGCGTCGTCGGGTGGAGATCGCACGTGCACTGGCAACGGAACCAAAATTCGTTCTGCTCGATGAGCCATTTGCCGGCGTCGATCCGATCTCAGTGATCGACATTCAACAGATCATCAAACACCTGAGTGAGCGCGGTATCGGCGTGCTGATCACCGACCACAATGTGCGCGAGACACTCGGTATCTGTGAGCGCGCCTATATTCTCAATGCCGGTGAGGTAATTGCCGAGGGTCACCCCGATGAGATCCTGCAAAACCAGAAGGTTCGCGACGTCTATCTGGGCCAGCATTTTGCGATGTAACCGCCGTTAAAGAGGGAAAAGGACGAAAAACCCTAGTCGCCATACAGCAATTGAAGGAAAATTCATATCCTGTATTGGCACGGAATTTGCGCTATATTTGTAACAGAATGATTACACTGAAGTAGACAATAAATCCCTGATGAAACAGTCGCTCCAGCTCAAGCTTGGACAACAGCTCACGATGACGCCACAGCTGCAGCAGGCGATACGCCTGCTGCAGCTTTCATCGCTTGAGCTTCAGGTCGAAATCCAGCAGGCGCTGGAGTCGAATCTGATGCTGGAGGTCGACGAAGAGCAGGAGCCAGAAACAAAGGCTAATGAAGAGTCGAACAACAGTGAGACACCTGAACCCTCCGCCGAAGAGAAGCTTGATGCCACCGAGGCGGCTGGCAACAGCGAAACCCTGCCCGATGAGCTTCCCGTCGACAGCGCCTGGGAGGATGTCTATGACAACAGCACCAGCTACTCGGCACCGGCCGAGGATGATCGCGAGTTCACGATCCAGGACGACTCAGGCGATTCGCTGCATGACCACCTAAACTGGCAGATGGACCTCACCCCGTTCACCGATAAAGATCGCGCCATCGCCACTGCGATCATCGATTCGATCAACGATGACGGCTACCTCAGCACCGCGCTAGATGATATCGCCGAGAGTTTCCAGATCGAGGACGATGTTGAACTCGATGAGATTGAGGCGGTGCTACATCGCATCCAGCAGTTTGATCCTCCCGGTATCGCCGCACGCGACCTGCGCGAATCACTGCTGCTACAGATGCAACTACTCAACGCAGAGACACCCTTTTTGCAGGAGGCACGTCAGCTTGTTAGCGAGAATCTGGCGCTACTCGGCAACCACGACTACACCCAGCTCAAACGCAAGCTCAAACTCGACGAAAAACGGCTGATCGAGGTGATTCACCTGATCGAATCCCTGGAGCCGCGTCCCGGCTCGCACATCGCCTCCTCCCGTGCCGAATACATCGTGCCCGATGTCTTTGTCCGTAAGCAGAAGGGGGTTTGGCGTGTCGAGCTCAACAGCGACGTGATGCCCAAGGTCGGCATCAACAACAGCTATGCGGCACTGGTACGCCGCGGTGACAGCAGCGCCGATAACACCTACCTGAAGAACCACCTACAGGAGGCGCGCTGGTTCCTGAAAAGCCTGATGAGCAGGAACGAAACTCTGCTCAAGGTCGCCACCTGTATCGTCGAGCGCCAACGCGCCTTCCTCGAGTATGGTGATGAGGCGATGAAACCACTGGTACTGCGCGATGTTGCCGAAACGGTCGAGATGCACGAATCGACCATCTCGCGCGTTACCACCCAGAAATATATGCATACCCCTCGGGGTATCTTCGAATTCAAGTACTTCTTCTCCAGTCAGGTCAGCACCAGCGATGGCAGTGGCGCATCAGCCACCGCAATCCGTGCCATGCTTAAGAAAATGGTCGCGGATGAGAATCAGGCCAAACCGCTGAGTGATAGCAAACTCGCCGAGATACTGACCGAACAGGGGATCAACGTAGCGCGTCGCACGGTTGCTAAATACCGTGAGGCACTCTCAATACCGCCCTCTAACGAGCGCAAACGCCTGGCATAGGCCCCAAATAAACCCAAAGGAGCAAACGTATGCAGATCAATCTCACCGGGCATCACATCGATATCACCGATTCCATGCGCAACTACGTCAACGAGAAGATGGAGCGCCTTGAGCGCCACTTCGACCACGTCACCAATGTGCACGTGGTTCTCACCGTTGAGAAGCTGCGCAATAAGGCGGAGGCGACCATGCACGTCCCTGGCGGCAACATTCACGCCGAAAACACCCAGGAAGACATGTATGCCGCTATCGATGGTCTGGTCGATAAACTCGACCGACAGGTGAAGAAACACAAGGAAAAGGTCACCGACCACCACCGCAGCGAAGGCTCGCTGAAGACTCAGGCCTTCGAGGAGTAGCGATGTCTCGGGGTTCCATCCGCGGAGCGGATGGAACCCACTCTATCGCTAATTAGAAAGATGCACATAACCGATTTACTAGACCAGTCGCGCGTCAACTGTGATGCCGAAGCAGGCAGCAAGAAACGCGCACTGGAGCTGTTGAGCGAGCTGATTGCCAAAGACTCTCCCTCACTCGACCCAAACCGGGTATTCGATCAGCTCATTGAGCGCGAACGTCTGGGTAGCACCGGGCTTGGCCACGGTGTAGCAATCCCCCACTGCCGTATTGAGGGTGGTGAGGAGACACTGGGCGCACTGATCAAACTGCACCGGCCGATCGATTTCGACGCCAATGATGGTGCTCCGGTCGACCTGCTGTTCGCACTGGTCGTACCCGCCGAATCAACCGACGAACACCTGCAGATTCTCTCTCGGCTGGCTATGCTCTTTAGCAACGAGTCGTTACGAGTGCAGCTGCGCGAGGCTGTCAGCTGTGAAGGACTGTTCAAACTCATATCCCACTGGGAGGAGAGTCGCCAGAGCGCATGAGCAATGCCATCTCCACACGCACCCTTTTTGATAACCTGCATGAGAAGTTATCACTGCAGTGGTTGGCGGGCGCCTGTGGTGAAGAGCGCAAGATCGAAACCGATACCCTGCATGCCACCGGCTCGTCGATGGTGGGGCATCTCAATGTCATCCACCCCAACCCGATTCAGGTACTGGGCGCAGAGGAGCTGGAGTTTCTTGCTAGCCTAGGCAAGAACTCGCGTGAGGACATCCTCAAGCAGCTCTTCTCCGAACAGACTTCGATCACTATTGTCACCGACAACCTCATCCCACCAGAGAGCTTCCAACGACTGGCCGATGAGCACTGCACCCCCCTGCTCGGCACACCCTTTGCCAGCCACGATCTGGTCAGTCGTCTGCAGTACTACCTGACCAACCTGTTGGCCGAACGCATTACCCTGCACGGTGTTTTCATGGAGGTCATGGGTAGTGGCGTGCTGATTACCGGTCCCAGCAGCTCAGGCAAAAGCGAGCTGGCACTGGAGCTGGTTACCCGTGGTCATCGCCTGGTTGCCGACGATGCGCCCGAGTTCGCCCGCATTGCACCCGATATCATCAGCGGCAGTTGTCCCCACGTGCTGCAGGACTTTCTCGAGGTACGCGGTCTCGGCGTATTAAACATTCGTGAAATGTACGGTGACAGCGCCATCAAACAGGGAAAATATCTGCGTCTGATTATTAATCTCGCGGTCCTGAGTGATGAGGAGCTGCAGAAGATCGATCGACTGCGCGGCAATCAGCGCCTACGAAAACTGCTCAATATCGACATCCCTGAGATCACTCTGCCAGTCGCACCGGGACGTAACCTCTCGGTGCTGGTTGAGGCGGCGGTACGTAACCACCTGCTAACACAGAAGGGGATCAATGCCAGCCAGACCTTTATCGATCGTCAGCAGCGCTTTATGGAAAAGCAGGAATGAGCCTGACCATCGTCAGCGGCCTCTCCGGATCGGGTAAGAGTATTGCGCTGCATGCGCTTGAGGACCTCGACTACTACTGCATCGACAACCTGCCGATTGGACTACTGCCTGCCTACGCGGCCGAGATTAAAAACGCACCAGCCGAGATGCAGCAATACTCCGCCGTCGGCATTGACGCACGCAATCGCACCGAAGATCTGGTGCGTTTTTCCGACACACTCAAGGAGCTTTCACAGCAGGAGATCGAATTCGAAATCATCTTCCTGCAGGCCGACGATGAGACCCTGCTAAAACGCTTCAGCGAGACGCGCCGCCGACACCCACTGACTCGCGATCAACGCTCTCTGGCCGAGGCGATCAAACTAGAACGCCAGCTACTGGAGCCGATCTCAGCCTGCGCCAGTCTCACCATCGATACCACACGTACTAACATCCACCAGCTCCGCGATCTGATTCGCAAACGGGTACATCGCAGTGACAAGCAGGGCATGTCCCTGATGTTCCAGTCGTTCGGCTTTAAACATGGCGTACCCGCCGATGCCGATTTCGTCTTCGATGTGCGCTGCCTGCCCAACCACCACTGGGAGGCACACCTGCGACCACTTACCGGATGTGATCAGCCGGTCGCCGAGTTTCTCGGTCGCGACTCCAAGGTGGCGGATATGGTCGACTCGCTACAGCAGTTCCTGCACGCCTGGATTCCGCAGTTCGAGGGTGATAATCGCAGCTATATGACCATTGCACTTGGCTGCACTGGCGGACAACATCGCTCGGTCTATCTGGTCGAACAGCTCGCTACACACTTCGAGCAGCAGCGCGACAATATATTGATTAACCATCGGGAGCTCGGCTAGTGGTCGGTCTACTACTCATTACTCACAACCGCACCGGAAATGAACTGCTCAGCACGGCTCGCACCATGCTCGGCAATCTGCCGATGCCCTGTTACGCCCTGGCCATCGATCGCGACGATGATCCAGAGCAGATTATTTGCGGGGCACACGCCACCATTGCAGAGCTGGATCAGGGCGATGGCCTGCTGATCCTGACCGACATCTACGGCTCAACGCCCAGCAATATTGCCAACCGACTGGCGGTCGACATTGAGGCCCGCGTCGTCTCCGGTGTCAACCTTCCGATGGTAATTCGGGTGCTCAACTACTCCGATCTTAATCTACAGATGCTAACTGAGAAGGCGGTCAGCGGCGGGCAGGATGGCGTCATTCGTTGCAAAAAGATGCAGGAGCCCGATCAGGATGCTTGAACAGCAGGTCACTATCATCAACAAGCTCGGGCTTCACGCCCGTGCCGCAGCAAAGTTTGTTACCAGCGCCTCCGCCTTTGAGAGTGAAATCACTATTGAGCGCGAAGGTCAGGAGGTTAATGGCAAGAGCATCATGGGTGTGATGATGCTCGCCGCCAGCAAAGGCACACTACTGACGCTGAAGGCGAACGGCGGTGATGAGGTGGCTGCCATCGACACCCTCGAGCAGCTGATCCAGCAGCGCTTCGGAGAGGAACAATGAACAGACCTCTGCCACAGAGGGTGGGGTAGTTAGCATGAGCCTTGCACTGAATGGCATCGGCGTCTCACGCGGAATCGCTATCGGCAAGGTTCATTTGATCCAGCGGGGTAAGCTCGAGATCCCCGAATATGCGCTTGCCCCTAAGGCCATCGAAGCCGAGGTCGAGCGCTTCACGAAGGCACTACAGACCTCCAAGCAGCAGTTACAGGCGATAAGACGTCGCATCCCGAGTAACACCCCCACCGACATTGCCGCCTTCATCGATACCCATCTACTAATGCTCGATGATGCGATGCTGCGTGACGAACCAATTCGCATGATCCGCAGCGATGCACGCAATGCAGAGTGGGCACTGAAAGGACAGCGCGACGCACTGGTCGCAATCTTTGATCAGATGGATGATCCCTATCTGCGTACCCGCAAGGATGATGTAGAGCACGTTATCAGCCGCATCATGCGCACCCTGTTATCACATGAGAGCGACAGCAGTGACGAGGAGGATCTACAGGGGGCCATTATCATCGCCGATGATCTCACCCCAGCCGACACTGTATTGATGCAGAGCATGGAGATCGCCGCCTTTATCACCGAGTCGGGCGGCCCCCTCTCTCATACCGCAATCCTCGCCCGCAGCCTGCAGATCCCCGCCATTGTCGGCTGCCACAACGCCTCACGCTACATCCTCGACGGCGATCAGATCATCATCGATGGTAAACAGGGTGCGATCATCGTCGACCCCGATGCTCGTACGCTCAAGCACTACCGCAAGCAGCAACGTGAGCAGAAACGTTTTCAAGCCGGACTGGCCAAGCTCAAACAGAAACCGGCGATCACTCTTGATGGTCGAAAGATCACCCTGCTGGCCAATGCCGAGTTGCCGGAGGACATCCGTCTGATCAAACGTATCGGTGCCGATGGTATAGGGCTATTCCGCACCGAATTCCTCTATATGAACCGCAGCGACACACCCAATGAGGAGCAGCAGTTCGAGGCCTACCACAGCGTGGTCAAGGCGATGAAGGGACAGCCAGTCACTATTCGCACCCTCGATCTCGGTGCCGACAAAGAGGTCGACGGTTGCCACTTCACAAAACGTCTCTGCAGCAACCCGGCACTGGGATTACGCGCCATTCGACTCTGTCTCAATGAACCGGGGCTGTTCCGACCACAGCTGCGCGCCATTCTGCGCGCCTCTGCCAGCGGTGCGGTGCGCATTATGTTGCCGATGATCTCCACCCTGCAGGAGGTCATCCAGACCCGACAGCTGATTGAACAGGTCAAAAAAGAACTGCGCGATGAGCAGTTGCCCTTCGATGAGCAGATCGCCATCGGCGGCATGATCGAAATACCTGCCGCTGCACTCTCAGCACACAACTTCGCCAAGCACCTCGATTTTCTATCGATCGGCACCAATGATCTGATTCAGTACACGCTGGCTATCGACCGTATCGATGACAGCGTCAACTATCTATACGATCCACTCCATCCCGCCGTACTGCGTCTGATCCAACTCACCCTGCAGGCGGGCCGTGGCGCGAAGATTCCAGTCTCCATGTGCGGTGAGATGGCGAGTGACCCCCACTACGCCCGACTGCTGCTCGGACTCGGCCTGACCGAGTTCAGTATGCAGCCCTCAGCGCTGCTGGAGCAGAAGCAGGCGATCAACAGCGCCAATGTCATTCAGTTTGAAGCGAAGGTTAACCGACGCATTCAACGTGGTTCACCTGAGCAGATCGAGCGCCTGCTGACCGAGATCAATGGCGATTAAGCAGAGATCCACCTGACCAAAATTTACAAATAGTTCTCCAACTCACTTCCTGCCACCCGACCCAGTTGTTAAACTGCGCAGCGGTGTAATGATCGTCACCACAACGATCACCTGCCCGCCTCAATAAGCACAACAACGACTGGAGTGGCGTAGCTCCCGATGTCCGAACAGATCGACAAGCAGTCGAAACGGTCCCACCTGCAGAACCTTACCGAGGCGCTGCAGAGCGGCACGCTGCTCAAGGTTCGGTTGATGCTCAACACCCTCCACCCGGCTGAGATCGCCCACCTGCTTGAATCGATGCCACCCGAACAGCGTGAGGTGGTGTGGGAGCTAGTTGATCGCGAAAACGACGGTGAGGTGCTGCTGCACGTCAACGACGAGGTTCGTGCCGGTCTAATTCGCGACATGGAGACCGACGAACTGGTCGCCGCCACCGAAGGACTCGATACCGACGACCTGGCCGATATCATCCAGGATCTGCCCGGGGTTGTGAGCAGTGAGGTGGTGCAATCGATGGACAAGCAGCATCGACTGCGCCTCGAGGCGGTACTCTCCTACCCTGAAGATAGTGCTGGCGGTCTGATGAATCTCGATACCGTCACCGTCCGTGCCGACGTCACCCTTGATGTGGTGCTGCGTTACATGCGCCTGCGCGGCGAGATCCCGGAGCTTACCGATAGCCTGATTGTGGTCGACCGTTTCGACACCTATCTCGGCCTGCTGCCCCTGAGTAGCCTGCTGACCCAGGATGCTACGGCTACCGTAGCCGAGGTAATGGAGAGCGATATCGAGGCGATCTGGGCCAACATGCCGGCTACCGGCGTCGCCAGCCTGTTTGAGCACCGCGACCTGATCTCAGCCCCGGTTGTCGATGAGACCGGCAAGCTGCTGGGGCGTATTACCGTCGATGACGTGGTCGATGTCATTCGTGACGAGGCCGATCACACCGTGATGAGCCGTGCTGGCCTGAGTGGCGAGGAGGATATGTTCGCCCCGGTCATTGCCAGCTCGCGACGACGCGCCGTGTGGCTCGGCGTCAATCTATTGACCGCCTTTCTCGCCTCCTGGGTGATCGGGCTGTTCGAGGCGACCCTGGAACGGGTCGTCACACTGGCCGTACTGATGCCGATTGTAGCCAGCATGGGGGGTATTGCCGGGAGTCAGACCCTAACCTTAATCATTCGCGGTATAGCACTGGAACAGATTGGTGAGAGTAATGCGCGCTGGATCATGCTGCGCGAGCTGGCAGTTGCTGCCCTCAATGGCCTGTTATGGTCTCTGGTGGTGGCGGGAGTGGTGGTGCTCTGGTTCCAGGATGTCGTGATCGGCTTTATCATCGCTGCGGCACTGATCATCAACCTGCTCAGTGGCGCCTTTGCCGGCTTTGCGATTCCGCTGCTGCTACGTCGCGTCGGTATCGACCCGGCGCTGGCCGGCACAGTGATGCTGACCACCATTACCGACGTGGTCGGTTTTATCGCATTTCTCGGATTGGGTTCACTATTCCTGCTCTAAGCGCTCGTAACGTTTAGATACGGCGATGCTCTATCGCCGGGAAGCGCTCTCGGACCTGACGCAGACGATCGAGATCAACATCGGCTACCACCACACCCGAACCGCGTGGCAGATGATCGAGCACCACACCCCACGGATCGACCACCATGCTGTCACCATGGGTCTCACGACCACTGGCGTGGTAGCCACCCTGCGCCGCCGCAATCACATAGCTAAGGTTCTCGATCGCCCGTGATCGCACCAGCGGCGTCCAGTGCGCCTTACCGGTGATGGCGGTAAAGGCGGAGGGAATCGCGATCAGCTCCACCCCCTGGTCGAGCATAGCGCGGAACAGCTCAGGAAAACGCAGGTCGTAACAGATGGTCAGGCCAAGACGACCAAACGGGGTATCGACCACCACCACCTGATCGCCCGCCTCGATCGTCTCTGACTCCACATAATGCTCATCACTCTCTTCGATATGTACATCGAAGAGGTGAATCTTGTCGTAGCGGGCGACCTGCTCACCCTTGTCGTTATAGAGCAACGAGGCGGCTCGTATCTTATCCTCGCTCTCCGCTACCAGCGGTATCGTACCGCCCACCAACCAGACACCATGTTTGGCCGCCTGTCGCGAAAGGAAGGTTTGAATCTGACCGTCACCCTCCACCTCTCGCAGCTTAACCTTGTCGTTCTCACTATTACCCATCAGGGCAAAGTTCTCAGGCAGCACAACCAGATCGGCACCCTGTTTGGCAGCGGTCGATATCAGACGTTCCGCCTCCAACAGATTGGCATTCACTTTCGGCCCAGAGGCCATCTGTACTGCTGTAACTCTACTCATGCTTAGTTTCCAGTCGATTTTTCAAAGAAGATCTTGAGTGACTCTTCGTTCACATCAATTGTATTTAGTGTAATTCGAGACGAGGGCAGACCAAACGAGATCAGCCACCCCTTAAGCTCTTCGGCCCACAGCAGCCCCTCTTCATGGTCGGGATAGTGGACGGTAATCAGCTGCCCTTCATCAAGCTGCAGCATCTGCTCCTGTAGGCCATCAAGTTTGAGAATCGTCTCACCGTGGCGTGGTACCGCCCACACCTCTGGGTCGATAACAACGACATTATCACCCGCCAGCAGAGGTGTGGAGAGGGTAGCGATCAGGAGTAAAAACAGCGCACGAATCATGGGGATTGAGCATACCATAAATGTCTAAATCGACAGTCAAGTCGCGCCTTAACGCTCCTCCACCGGCGCTGACCGCCATGGATAGCGAAGCGAAGGCGGTTAGTCCGCGATAGTCGACGCCGTCTGCCTATTCGTAGTTGAGAGCGCGAGCGAACGACGAAGATCCTTTACCTGTTTCGATCTTGGTGATCTCTGGCTCATCCCACGAACCGACAACTGTGTAACGTGATTGGCTCATCTCATTCACCTTATTACCAAAGATCTTATCGGCCACCCAGAGGGCTGCACCGGCAACAGGGCCACCTGCGATGGCACCTGCAATCGGCAGGCTTGAGGTCAACTTCGGTGTTACCGTGACGCGCTGATCATAGCTCTCCTCAATCAGGCCGACCCGGCCCTTGATCTCAATCAACGCCGAAGAGCCATCCATGCGCAGATCTCTGGTCTGCGCGATACCATCCTTGAGGATAAATTTGCCCTTGATGTTGTCGTAGCTGAAACCCTTCTTGAACAGATCACCAAAGTCGAGAGTCAGCCAACGAGGCAGGGTATGTACGCCGAGCAGGCCAAATACGCGCCCAACACCGGGCTCAATATCGAGTAGTCGACCATCAAAGATCTTCAACCATAACGAACCCTCCATGCGCTGCAATGAGAATTGGCTGGGAGAGCCATTCCAGGCGGCGTCGATACGTGCCTTGACCCGACCATCCTTCATATTGACGGCATAACCCCAGACATCGAGGATCTCGCCCACATCATCACCGTTAAGTTCGATCTTGAATTTGGAGCGATGCTGCCCCTGCTGCAGGGTCCAGTCGCCACTTGAGGTGAGACGCTGCACCTCTGACTTCAGCTCCAGCCGCTCCAGATGGAGACCGTTATCTCGACGCCGGGTACGTAGCGTCATCTCACCAAACTCGATATCGCCCAGGCTAAACTGCTGACAGTTAACGTGCAGTGATGGAATCTTGCGCGGATCGGGAATCTCATCCTGCTTATCATCCTCTAGCCGTGCGAGTCTCATGCGCTCAAGCTCAACCCTCAACAAATCGTGCTTACCAAACGGCTGGGGTATTACCACCGCCCCCTTCACCTCGGTTGAGTCAACCATCAACAACCACTCACGACGCTCCCGCTCCAACTGTATAGCGACGTTATGAAATTCACGTCCGAAGCCGAGAAACTGTTCGACCCTTACATCGATCGCTGCAAGCAGCTCGGGGATCTCAAACTCCCCTTCACCAACAATCTCCCTGACAAATGCGAGCCAACGATCCAGATCAAACTGCTCCAGCTCACCACCAAGGTAGAAATCTCGTTCCGAGGTGGTCGCTTTTCCAGCCCCCAGATGGAGACGTCCTCCGAGTAGCTCAAAGCCCTGCTTTAGCGCCTTAAGCTGTAGTCGGGCACTCGCCCGCTCGGCATAATCGACCTTAAGCTCACGTAGCTGACCGTTGATAGGCAGCTCAATCGATAGGTTCCGCTCTCCTTTTCGCGCTTTTTCAAACGGAGGTGGCAGTTTGAGTGCCAGACCATCGAGTGACGAGCTTAGACGCAGCACGCCCTGCTTATTGTCGCGCTTGCGGTTATCGAGTGGCGGCATGTTCAGCTCTGCATGCCAGCGACTCTCACCTGACACATAGGGTTTAACCTCAGCCGTACCGGGCAGATCGGTCACAGCAAAACGACCCGTTACCTTAATCTGGCGGGCCTTGCCCTCGGGGGCCGTAATATCCACCGCCACATCACGACCAAAAAGCTTCGCCTTAACGCCTTTGGCCTGTACCCCGTCATTGCCGATTCGGACTGTGCCATTAATGGCGCTCAGCTCACCCTGCCACGCCTTGGAGCGGATCGTTGCTCCCTCAAGCTTGAGTGCAACCCGGGTTGAAATCGGCTCATCCCTATCATCGAGTGGCAGTGAGAGGCCGAGGTGTAGCTGGCTCTTACCACGACCACTGTGATCGTCAAGCAGCTCACGATAGTCGCTCGCCATCGGTGATTCAGTCAGGAAGTGGAACATTTCGGCCAGATCACCACTGGCATTGCCATCAACCACCAGCTTCGCGGCCAACATGTCGTCGATGGTAACGAGGGTCTCACCAATATCATTATTTAAAATCTTGCCCGACTCGGCATCGACTGCCAGTGAACGACCATCGATACGGAGCTGTCCCTCAAGCTCTTCGATACGTGGCCACCCTTCGGTGTAGTCGAGCACGCCGTTGGAGATATTGGTGACAACAGACAGTCGCCCCTCACCCCGATCGTAGGGGAAGGCCGAGAGTGAGCCGTGAAACAGCACACTACCGGAGGTGGCATCACCACTGACGATGGCACGATCGAGCCATGAGACGGCATCGACCGGCATGATCGCCACCGGTAGATAGGGACCCACCTGGCTCAGGTCTCCTCCCTCATAACTGGTCTGCAGATCGAGAAATGGAGTGTGGTTAAAGTCGAAGGGTATATCGATAGAGAAACGGTTCAGGGTAGTGATATCGGCATTGGCGAGCGTAATGCGCTCCGCCTGAAGATGCAGATGGTCGGGGAAGTAGCGCCACAGTAGCTCACCCTCGAGCTGATCGGCATGCAGTGCGGAACGGAATAACGGCTGCAGATCAAAATCGGAGGCACTGCTTTTTAGCGCCACCCGGCCGCTCTGTTCATCTCCCTGAATAGAACCACTCAGCCCCGACAGAGCCGGCCCACCCTGCCAGCTGGCCACGGCGAGATCTTCAAACTCAGCACGGTAGCGTAGCTCTGGCTGGTCACGGTTTTGCTGGAAGTTCAGTTTAAAATCTTTGATGTCACCCGCCGGTTGAAGCCCCGCAATACCCTGGGTCAGGTTCTCATCGAGTAGTGGTAGATGCAGCGCAATGTCGGCAACGTCATCGAGACGCAACCACTCGAAACCACCCTCGGCCTCATAACCACCTTCACCATTCAGCAGGCGAAAACTGAAGCCCGTCTGTGGCCAGCTGTGTTCATCACGTGCCAACGAAAAATGATCGACATCGAGACGCCAGCCACTTCGCTCACGCTGCCAGAGAAAACGCCCAGCAACGCTATCGAGCGCCAACGAAGGCTGCTCCTGAAGCCGCCCACCAGAGAGTGTGATACCCGCTAGTGCAGCCTCACCGCTGATCTGCACCAATCGGCCATCACGCCACTCACCCCAGAGATCAAGATCGCTACGCCCCGCAACATCAAACCAGGGTGGAAGCAGTTCACGCATCCAGTCGGTCATCGCCAGATCGGCTGCCTGAAGATATCCAACACCGCGCCACTGCTTCGGCCTATCCGCCGCCCCATTCAGCTCTGCGGCAAAACCCAGCTTGCCGCCCAACTCCTGTGGCAACTCAACCGCCCCCTTGAGCAGGTGGCGTTGTTCAACATTGGTCAGACTCAGGTTGAGATTAGTTAGCGTGATGTCATCGTTACGCTTGTGGTCGATCCAGTGCAACTGACTCTTGCGCAGCTCCAGACGCGATTTGGAGAGTAGCCAGCCGATCGGAATATCACCCTCACTACCGGCAAGCCCTGTCCCCTCGACACCCTCGAGCACAACCGAACCATCTGCACGACGCTCCGCCTTAAGACGCAGGCCAATCACGACCAGGGCACTCGGTTCGAGTTTTCCGGAACTGAATATCTCCAGCAGATCGAAACCGACCCGCGCCTCTTTCAGCTGCAGAGTGCCACCATCGCGCTGGGTGACAACCACATCCTTGAGCTCTATATCGGGTCCCCAGCCACGCCAGTCGACGGTCATTGCACCGATCGAAACGGGTTGTTCAAGATAGTGACTGACCCACGATTCGATTTCACCGCGATAGCTGGCCACATGAGGGGCAAACCAACGTGCCAGCGAAATTGCCACGGCCGCGAGCACCAGTAACACCAGCGCAGCAATCGCCACGCTACGCCACAGGGTTAGCGCCAGGGGTTTGATAAGGGGTTTATTAACAGCCAAGTGATGCGTTCCGTTCGCAGCCTTACATCAATACCACGTCATACTGCTCCTGGGTGTAGAGCGATTCGACCTGAAACTTAATCGGTTTGTCGATGAACTCCTCCAACTCAGCCAGACTGGTCGACTCCTCATCGAGTAGCAGATCGGAGACCTCGTTGGATACCAGAACCAGAAACTTCACGACATCGAACTGACGATCCTGGCGCAGGATTTCGCGAAAAATCTCGTAACAGACCGTTTCAGGTGTCTTCAGCGTGCCGCGTCCACCGCAGGTAGGGCACGCCTCACACAGCACATGTTCGAGGCTCTCGCGGGTGCGTTTGCGGGTCATCTCCACCAACCCCAGTGACGAGACCTCACTGATATGGCTCTTGGCGTGATCCTTCGACAGTGCCTGCTCCAGTGCGCGTAGCACCTGGCGCTTGTGCTCCTCCTCCTGCATGTCGATAAAATCGAGGATGATGATACCGCCCAGATTGCGCAGTCGTAGCTGACGGGCGATCGCCTGTGCCGCCTCGAGATTGGTGCGGAAGATCGTCTCTTCCAGATTGCGATGACCGACATAGGCACCGGTATTCACATCAAAGGTGGTCATCGCCTCGGTCTGATCGATAATCAGGTAGCCGCCCGACTTGAGCTGTACCTTACGCTCCAGTGCCTTCTGAATCTCATCATCGATATTGTAAAGATCAAACACCGGGCGCGGCCCTGAGTAGGGTTCGATACGCGGTACAATTTCAGGAATATACTCCTCGGCAAACTCCA
The DNA here is from genome assembly GCF_002020875.1 of Solemya pervernicosa gill symbiont. NCBI lineage: Bacteria > Pseudomonadati > Pseudomonadota > Gammaproteobacteria > Solemya pervernicosa gill symbiont. Next base: position 30,696 of record NZ_MPRL01000016.1, read on the forward strand.
TCAGGCGCTGGTGCGATTCGCGCGAGTCGATACGTACCTTCTCCACCTCTACACCGTGCATATCACGCAGAATACGAAGTGCTAACGGCAGATCCTCATGCACCAGGCCACCAGATTTAGCATTTTTAGCTCGCTCACGAATCGCCTGCCACAGCTTGCGCAGGAAGTTGATATCGGAGCGCAGCGCCAGCTCACCGGCACCCTCAGCAGCCGTACGCACGATATAGCCGTTGTTGTCATCGTCGCTGACCGCCGACTGTACAATCGTTTTCAGTCGCAGCCGCTCCTCATCATCTTCAATACGCTGCGACACACCGACAGTAGGCGTATCGGGCAGGCAAACAAGATAGCGGGAAGGGATTGTTATGTGGGTTGTAAGACGGGCACCTTTGGTGCCGAGCGGATCTTTAATCACCTGCACCAGGATCTGCTGACCCTCACGTAGCAGCTCGGTAATCGCGGCATGGCCATTAACACCGTTCTCACCCTCAACCTGGAAGACATCCGAGGCGTGCAGAAAGGCGGCGCGCTCCAGGCCTATCTCAACAAAGGCGGCCTGCATACCGGGCAGCACCCGGCACACCTTACCCTTGTAGACGTTACCGACCAGACCGAGCTTGGAGCTTCGCTCGATCAGCAGCTCATGCAGTACGCCATTCTCCACCACCGCAACACGTGTCTCTTGCGGGGTGACGTTAATTAGGATCTCTTCACTCATGGACCAGGGCTCTAAATGCTATTTCGTTGCGGCTCAACGCCACATCGTTGAATTCATCAGGTTCGATAACAGCAGAAGGCGGGGAATATACGCCCGCATTTCAAGCACAACTCGATTCAGCGAGGACGCGTGCACGGGAACATGCGCTACGTAAATCGGCTCCACCCTACTTCTGCAGCAAAATCGGCTCCGCCTCTCGCGACGGTTACACCTGTTTATATGGAAAGACTACAACAATCCGACCCCAAATACCGTGAGTAATTCCGCCGTTTCATACAGCGGTAGCCCCATCACTCCACTGTAGCTCCCCTCCAGTCGCTCAATGAACTGCGCCGCCTGCCCCTGCACCGCATAACCACCCGCCTTACCTAGCGGCTCACCAGTCTCCCAGTAGGCTCCAATCTCCGACTCAGAGAGTTCGCGAAAGTGTACGTGAGAGACCGACAGACGCGTCTGCTCCCGCTCCCCATTAACCACTGCAACTGAGGTCATCACTCGATGTTCACACCCAGAGAGCAGATGCATCATCTCGGCAGCATGCTCACGATCTCGAGGTTTACCCAGCACCCGACCCTCAACCACCACACAGGTATCGGCACCGAGCACCGGCCGGCCGGGTTGATACTCCAGGGCAGACAGCCCGGCCCGCGCCTTATCCAGCGCAACGCGGATGGCAAACACCTCAGCCGACTCCCCAGCATCTATCAGCTCAGGCACATCGACACGGAGCACCTCAAAGTCGAGCTTCAACTGCGTCAGCAGTTCAGCGCGTCGCGGAGAGGCGGAGGCGAGATAGAGGTCTGGTGCCCCAGATTCAGGAGTCATTTTCAATAGTTGAAAGCAGCGTATCAATAGACCTACCCAGAGTATTTCAGCAGATAAGCTGAGGCAAGCGCGCTTCACGTCGCCCCCTCATCTCTGTATTAGCGGTGCTATGCCCGTCATCGCAGTTCCATTAAAATGACCGCATCAATGATGAAGTAGAACCGCCCAGACAAACAAACCATTTATGATAACCACCTTAAATAGCAGCCTGGAAAGGTTCACCCGTTTCATTGCACCTGCGCAATACCTCTTCAAGGAGTTCTACCCCCTCCACGCACGGGCCCTGTTGCTTGTATCGCTGGCAGCCATCTTCAGCTCAGCCTTAAATGCTAGCGCCTATCTTGGCCTTACCCCCCTAATCAATCATGCCATCTACAGCAGCACGTCACTCGTTTATGGCCCAATCGTGTTGGCCGCCACTCCACTTACAATTGCTGGCGCACTGGCTATTGTCCTACTGCTTGTAGTCGGCTCACTCCATCTGAACTTCATCGTCTACAACATGGCTCTCGAAATCATGCGCAAGACGGTTGCCGAGGCATCGGTGCGTGGCGTTGTCGCACTGCATAAACATCCAGGCTCCCTAAATCTCTCTGGTGCCATCAAGGAAGTAGTCGGGTCAACCGCCTATGGCTGCGGCTTTACCATGCGACAGACAGCACTCGGCCTATCTCTACTGCTACAGCTACTCATCTTTCTACTGGTATTAATATGGTTAAATCCAGCCATTACGACGGCTGTAATCGTAGCAACCGCCATTGGCGGCTGGATCTTCTCCCACTCTGTCAACAAGATTGTTACCGCATCAACAGACAACAAAACACTGTCGGCTATAGTTAACAACGAGTATCGCTCACTCAGCGAACAGCTCTGCGACAGCAACCTCACTGAGGAAGAAGTCAAAAAATGTATATCATCCCTCTATCGAAACGGCGCTATCGGACAACAACTTGATACAAAACTGAACATGCGCCGTCAAAAAAGGCTGGGCCCTCAGAGGTTAAAGTATCTATTCCCTATCACACTCATAATGGTGCCCATGCTGGCGATGCTTACGGGCGACCTTCAACACCATGCAAGCGAGATCATCATCTACATGGTTCTGCTTCGCATCCAGATAGGTCTATTAACACAACTCGCTTCACTCTTTATTTCAACAGCGAAATTTCAGACCTCACTCCTCTGTTACAATGATCTACGTACAGGAAAATCATATCCTGACTGTTTGAAAAAGAGTGCAACAACAGATACTGATTGATTGCCACACAGACAATTGGCCTATCATCAACATCGGGTACTAACATTCAGATAGAGCAACGTATCGTTGAACCGTCAGCAGGCCACAGCAAGAGACAGCAAAGGCCAGCAAGCTCCGCGCACCTGCAGCAAACATTAATCATCTTGCATTGATAAGCATCCAGTAGGCCAGCACATCCAGCATGAGAGTTCTCCACTTCTACAAAAACGCCATCCCCGAATCGATGGGAGGCGTAGAGCAGGTAATTCACCAGATAGCCAGCGGCACCAGCACGCTGGGCATACAGTGCGATGTACTTTCGCTCAGCCACCGCCCCTCCCCTTCCGCCAGCACCACAAGCGGCTATCGCACACACCAATCAAAGCTCGACCTACAGATCGCATCGAACAGCCTGTCACTCTCGGTCTTCTCAAAGTTCTCAAAGCTTGCCAAGCGCGCGGATCTGATCCACTACCACTTCCCATGGCCTTTCATGGACCTGGTCCACTTTGCGACACGAGTTAACAAACCATCGATCGTTACCTATCACTCAGATATCGTACGTCAGCGACACCTGCGCAAGATCTACTATCCACTCATGATCCGGTTTCTCAACAATGTTGACGCCATCGCCGCCACATCACACAACTATCTAGAAACCAGCAAAACATTGAAGCGTTTTAAACAGAAGGTCGTTGTGATTCCGCCCGGCCTGGACAGAGAGAGCTACCCAAATGCGCCCACGGAGCGTCTTAACTACTGGCGCAACAAGTTTGGCGACAGATTCTTCCTGTTTGTTGGCGTACTTCGCTACTACAAAGGTCTCCACATCCTGCTGGAGGCGGCCCACAAGACGGGATTTCCTGTAGTTATCGTGGGGGCTGGCCCAACAGAGAATGAGCTAAAAAACCAGGCCAAGCGGTTGGGATTGAAGAAGACTATCTTTCTCGGGCACATACCCGATACCGACAAGGTTGCCCTTCTGCAGCTCTGCTATGGCATCCTCTTCCCATCTCACATGCGTTCCGAGGCGTTCGGCATCTCCCTGCTCGAAGGAGCGATGTTTGGGAAACCGATGATCTCCAGCGAAATCGGCACAGGCACCACCTATGCAAACATTGCCGGCGAAACCGGCCTGGTCGTACCGCCCAGCGATCCGGGAGCATTGAGCAACGCGATGCACTATCTCTGGGAACACCCGGCCAAAGCCGCAGAGATGGGAGAGAATGCTGCTCAACGCTTCAATCGACTCTTCACCATAGATCGGATGGCGCACAAATACTCGACGCTCTACCACGAGATCGTCGAACGCGGCCATTGATCGCACCTTCAGTCGGCATTATCACGCTCATCGCCATCCCCACCACTCATCATCGCCAAGGCCACCAGCAGCAACCACCAAGAGAGCGAGGACCAATAACTGGCATAGAGCGCAAGGTATGTATTCAGGGGGAATAGGGCTACTAGCGCTGCTATCAGCCATGGGACTGCATCACTTCTGAAACCACTAGTCCTCTTGGCTGCATAGGTGATCAACACCCAAAAAAACGCCAGAAAACCAACGATACCAACCACACCTGTTTCGACCAGCACCTCCAACCCGACCAGATGGGGTTGATTGGGTGCAAGTGGCCGCCTCAGGTTCTTCCAATAGTTGTCCTCGGGCGCATAATCCATAAATACATAGCGAAAGCCTCGTGGCCCAACGCCCGTCAGCCAATGGTCCTCCACCATCAGCATCGCAACCTGCCAGATAGAGACCCGCTGCGCCGTCGCGTTGTCTATAGATTCGATATCGGTACTGAACAGACCAGCACTTTTCTGCAGCCGCTCTCTAACGGCCTCATCTGTTGAGGCGAAGAGCACCAGCGACACCACACCGATCGCCAACGCGCCCCACACTACCGCCTTCACCCTCTTGAGATAACCGAGGCGTCCCAGATACCAGAGGTAGAGCAGCAGACCGACGGCCAACAGCACCCAGGCCGAACGGGTACCACTGAGAAAAATTGCGCTGAGATAGGGGATAAGCAACAACCAGAGCCACCAGTGTCTCCTACCCCACCGTCTCAACCCCTCAAGATAGACCGGCAGAAACACAGCCAACTCCGGCCCCAACCTGAAATCGGGATAGAAGAAGCCGTTGAGGCGCTCACCGTTGTAAGGATAGCCGAGAATATTGTGACCCGAGAGGTACTGCCACATCGCATCGATCGACCATAAAGAGAGAAGTGCCACAACCGCGACATGCAATCTCTCTCTTGCCATCCGACCATTCAGCAACCAGAGCAGCGTGATGCCTCCCAGCAGAAAGCGGGGATAGGGCACTACCGTACTCAAGCTGCGCTCCAGACTGACCGCCCCCGTCAGCGCGAGCACCATCGGCATCCATAGCAAGGCAAAGAGCAGTAACAGCAGGCGCATCTCACTGCGTGCGATGATCGTGCGCCACTGCCGTGCCAGTAGATAGAGGGCGGTCAGCGCGAGGACCAGCAGCGGAAGATTATAGAGTCGGCGCGTCGTTAGCAGCACCACGACCGAAGCCACCAGCAACCAGCCACCATTATCGATCAACCACCGCTTCACCGACTCCATATTACAATCACTCCATCAGTCGTCCCGATCGACCGTCGGAGGCTCCCCCTGCTCAGCGAGCAGCGTTTCGAACAGACTCATATAGCGCTGTTCAATCGTACCCCACTCCATCCCGGTTACCGACGCTTTGGCGTGCGCTCCCATCCTTGATCGCAGCTCGGTATCGCCACAGAGCCGCTCGAGTGCCGTTGCCAACCCCGCCACATCGTTCACGCCTGCCAAATAGCCGTTAACGCCCGACTCGATCATATCCTCGGGACCACCGCAGGCAGTTGCGACCACAGGCACACCGAACGCCATCGCCTCCAGCACCGGGAGGCAGAATCCCTCCTCGACCGAGGTGGCAGCCAGGATATCGATCTCGCTATAGATCGCAGCAACATCCTTGCGATAACCGGCAAGCCGAACGCGCCCCCCCATGTTATGAGTAGCAATCTCACGTTCGAGTCCTGCACGCATCTCACCCTCGCCCACGATGAGCAGATAGGCATCCACACCCCGTCCAAGCAGTTGACGAAAAACCTCAAGAAGCAGCATCTGGTTCTTGATCGGGCTCAATTGACCGATCGCACCGATCAGTGGCGCTCCAGCAGGTAGCGCCAGCTCGCGTCTGAGACCAGAGCCTGTGTATCGATCGATCATCTCCTCATAGCCGTTGGGAATGATCGTGATCTTCTCGTCATCGAGTCCTTGAGCCACGTAGTGACGTCTGACCGCCTCTGATACCGCCACGAAGTGTTTGATATTTTTGTAGTGCCGCAGCTTCTGCATCCCATGCAACGTTGCCACCGTCATCACATCACTATTCTTAAACAACCACCCCACCAGCGATGACGCCCGTCCCAGATGCGTATGCACCAGTGAGATCTCTCTCCTGTTCCACAGCAATCTGAGGGCCACCTTGAGATCGAAGCGCCCCCTGACCGGCGCCATCAGACGGCACCGCACCCCCCCTCGCCGTGAAAAGCGCTGGCACAGCTTACCCGCGATGTAGCGGACACTGCCCCTCGCTGTCGATGAGACCTCAACAACAAACATATACGTCCTTGATCGAATCAGCCATGGGATGATTCCACCAGACGACCCTCCACCCCGCCATCGCCAAGATCATCCGGCAACTCATAACCGGCCTCTCGGATATAGCTGATCAGACGCATCTCGGCCTCACCACTCAAGCCTGAGTATTGGGTCCAGGGTGCAGCAGGATTCGGATCTAGCTCAGAGAAGAGCACGCCATCATCACGGCCAAGATACTCTTTGGCAACCATGGCATTGCTCTCACGGCAACCATTCAATATCGCAAGGTGGTCCGAGGGAGAAAAGTGGTCTCTGATGGCCACCTCGTCCGGATGAGCCCCCGTGTACTCCTCAAGGATTCGACGCAGCGCCTGTGTCGGCACGACCTGCCGAGAGTGTTTCTCGAGAAAAGCGAGACAATCCCTGGACAAACTTCTGTTGATGCTCTCAACAGGCTCGAATCCATCGCTCCACTCGACACCGATCAAGTCGAGAAAGCGACTCTCGAGTCCATCACCGAAGAGCGATCTCTCATAGGGCTGGACGATGACATTATCCTTACCGAAGACACGACTCCATTTCGACAGAATACGATAGTAGTTCCGGTCAGCCCGTTCAAAGAGCCGAGCCATCCTCTCGTCCGTAAGCCTTCCCACCTTTTTCAACTGATTGACCCGCGCCTCGAGAAGACGGTCCTGTCGCCTAAGAAAGACAACTATCTTGACATCAAAACCGGCGAAAAAGGTACTCAGCCGTTCGGGGTCATTGTTCGAAAACCGTTCACTGCTCATCACAATCTTGTCAGCACCACTCTCCAACAGAGAGTCCCGCTCTGCCTCCATCGCGGCGAGCCACTCTGAGCGTTCAGAGAACTGCCCCCGCAACTGCAACGGAAAACGCTTCGCCTCATCGTTCCCGTCGAAACAGACACTGGCAAACAGATGGTGTGCACTACACCCATCGAAACCCGGCACCAGAAGACCGGCATCCAGCAGCAGTTCTGCATTCGCCGCCAGGAAGCTCTGCAAATAGGAGGTTCCTGTTTTGTGCAGCCCAATGTGTAGATAGAGCGTCTTTCCGTTGCCCGCTGCTCGCTCGGTGGTGGCCGGTGCGCCCTCGGAACGGCTTTCCACACGGACACCTCGATCCGTAAGATAGCGGACAATATCGTCCCGACGCTCATCACTGAGTCCGCTATAGGGCTGCCACTCATCTTCTAACGAAGGCAGTGGATCGAGAAACAGACGTCCATCCTCTCTACCAAGATAGCGCTGTGCCACCTCACGGTTGATAGCGCTGTACTTCTCGATGATTTCCAGACGCTTGGAGGGCGGCAGATTATATTTCAGGCTCTTGCCATCTGAGTGCTCGCTGGAGTATTGGGCCAGCATCTCAATCACCCTGCCTCTCTCCCGAGCCCCCACCTCTTCCGGCAGAAAGTGCTCAGAAACAAAGGCGAGGCAATCACGATTGAGCCCTGGATTCTTCAGCTCGGTTTTATATGACCGACTCCACTCCACGCCCAACAGACTAAGGAGATAACGCTCCAGACCATCGCCAAAGCTACTTCGTTCGAACGGGGTCACGACAATATTCTCTTCGCCAAAACAGGCAGACCAGCCATCGAGAAGAGTCGCGTAGTCGAGCACCGAATTTGTTCTAGATAGAAGCACGTCCAGCTCTACCTGAGACGGTCTCATCTTCTTGTTCTGGTTATACGACGACTCCATGTAGAGATCCTGTCGGCGAAGAAAGACTATCACCGTCACATCAAATCCGGAGAAGAGGGCCTTAACCTTATTCGGATCGCTACGGATAAACGCCTCGCCGCTCACGACAACCGAATCGCTGTTGGATGCCTGTGCTTTTTCGAGCAGCACTCTCAAATCAGACTCAAGTCCAGACAATGACTTATAATTCTTCTCAATATTCTCGGTAGCCTGCCTACTCAGCTTGGTGCCATCTTTCATACAAACCCACGCAAAGGGGTGGTGGGCATGCCCGAACATGTGGTGGCTGGGATAGAGAATCCCCTGGCGCATCAGACGTGATCGATTCACGTCCATGAAATATTGGATCGATGTAGAGCCCGTCTTCGGCATGCCGATATGCAGATAGAGCTTTTTTCTACCGCTGGAAGCAGACTCTCTCCACCTCCCGGCAGCCGCCTCACGCATCAGCTCCGCAAGAAACTCACCATACTTCGGCTCGAGCAGACTGGATGAATGGCTTGCCTCCACATAGGCACGCCCTCGCTCACCCATAGCCATCAGCTCATCCCATCTCTGCTCTATGAGCTGTTTGATATGCTCTGCATCGCGAGAGTCGTCTGCGCTCGCACGATAGAGCAACCCTCCATCGCCATCTTCAACCTGCTCTCTGAAACCGACAATATCGGGTGCGATAAACGGCACCTTCATCGCAGAGGCTTCGAGCGAGGTGAGTGGGTAGCCCTCAAACTGAGAGGAGAAGACAACCAGATCAACTGACGCCAATATCCTGGGAATATCGTCGCTGGGACCTAAGCAGATCAGATTCGACAGTGCACTGTAACGCTCCTGTAGAGCACTCATTTCAGGCCCATCGCCAACGACCACAAAACGGTATCCCTCAACAGTCGCAAACTGCTTCGCCAATTCGAAAAAGACACCTGGTCGCTTCTGCTCATGCAGACGTCCGATAAACGCGATCACCTTACGGTCGGATTCGGAGTCTTCAAGGAGGAAAGTGCTATCGCTATAGCGGTCTGGATCGAAACGCTGTAGATCGATGGAATTGAGAAAGACCGAGGCACGATCCCTGCTCTCACCATACTTGTCTACCAAAACGGAACGCCAATACTCCGAGATCGTCACTCGCTGGTCGATGTAACGAGAATACTCCGACGAAATGTTGAACCAGTCCCTGTGGTTGTACCACTCGTTGTGGAGGATATCGACGACCACAATCTCTGGGAACCACTTTCTGATCAGCGGTAACAGCGCATAGAGATAGGCATTTCCTGAGATAAAAATCAGCGCCGGCCTCTCCCTGCAGATAAGATCCCAGCAGATCCTCATGCGTTGCAACGGAGTCTCACCCATCCCTTCGAGACTGAACTGAACATCACACAACCCGGCAAACTCATCCCTGACATCCTGTTCGTAGTAGACATTTCCCTCTTCACGCCCATCACCTGAGCCGTGCCGGGTCTCTCGTCCACAAACGTCGATAATCCTACCCGCCACGTGGGGACGGGCCGCTTTCATCCAGGTGAGCAATACCCGTTCAGCTCCACCTATCGTCCAGTTGCTCTGTGCAAAGAGAACTGAGTTTGACCCAGCAGGCCGATCAACGGTCGGCGACCAGTCGAGATTTGGCTTGGTATAAAATTCACAGTGAATTTCAGCAAGCGATATATTGGTATGCGTCGTCAGCATCCGGGTGATGAACCTCTCCGGAAACAGCATTGCCAGAACCACCCCCCTGCCACCCAGAGATGCCGATACATCACCAAATCCAAAGCGCCTGATCGCCGCTGCCTGAATTTTATCGACAATCCACCCTGGGTTTAGCTTCGACTTATAACCCCACCCTTTTCGCCACTCTCTTTTGAACGCAGACCTTGCCCGGGACACCAACAGCAACAGACCCATATTCTTTCTTATGGTCAGATAGATGCTTGCCATATATCTCTTGGTATCAAGCATTGAGAGTATTTTTGTATCCCGCTCACCGATATAGACCACATCCCTAAGGGCAAAACCCCACAACCCTTTTGCCATCAGGCGAATCTGGACATACCACTCATCAAAGACCTCAACACCACCGACTGCGGAGGGTATCTTACGACTGGCTTTTAGCCATTGCTGGCTACGGTATAGGTGTCCAGGTGAGAGAACCGGCTTGCTGAGAGCCCGGAAGCTACTGAACGACTTCGGCTGAACCAGTCTCATCAGCGGTAGCAGCTCCTGCTTTACCGGTGCTACCCACCCGGCACCCTCACAGTTATTGAGCGCCAGAACCGACTTCTCCAGATAGGTACTCTCAATCTGGTCTCCCGGATCGAGAAAGAGCAGTAATTTTGAAACACGAGACTCTGCCCCGATCCTCTTAGCCTGTAGGGCGCCTAGGGGCTCATGAAGCGAAAGCTGATCAATAGCGTATCCCTTATAGTTTTCATCATCCGATATCGACGACAACAGGCCCTGCATCTCACTGCTCTGAGGACCGTTTTCGACAATTAAGATCTGATAGTCGCCAGCATCGAGACTCTGCCCCGTCAGGGAACCGAGCGTTGTCGTCAACAACCTGGGGACAGAGTCACTTACCGGTATTACAACCAGCACCTCTGCACCAGCACTCAACTCAAACTCTTCTTTCATCATTAAACTTCCAGAGAGACATCAACTTCTAAAACAGACCCGATTTCCACGCACTGTAGTAGCGTACAAACTTACTTTCCTTCGCAACGCTGCCACAACAACTCCACACATCATCTATCGCAACACCCTACTGTCTTGAGAGAGGATTGCGCCACACCTCAACGATGATATGGGTGCCCCTGCAGAATACTCCAGGCGCGATAGAGCTGTTCGGAGAGAAGAACGCGAACTAGTGGATGGGGAAGGGTTAAGGGAGAGAGCGACCAGAGTTCATCTGCTCGTTTACGACAGTTTTCAGAGAGCCCCTCAGGACCGCCGACCAACAGCGCGATATCCTGACCGCCACCGAGCCAGCTCTCGAGTCGCTGTGAGAGCTGCTGGGTAGACCAGGGTTTGCCTTTGACTTCTAGGGCAACGACACGGGCATTTTTAGGAATCGCATCGAAGATTCGATGCTCTTCATCGACCATCGCCTTTTCCAGATTGGCATTCTTGCCACGATGACCTGGATTGATCTCGACCAGTTTCAGGGAGCACTCACGCGGCAGGCGCTTGGCGTACTCCTCGTAGCCGTTCACCACCCAGCCCGGTATCTTGTTACCGACCGCGATCAGGTGGATCTGCACGGTCGGCTACTCCTCTTCGTCGGCCGCTTCGCGCTGGGCGAGGATCTTCTCAGCATCGACACTCCACAACTTCTCAATATTGTAGAAGTCGCGTGCTTCACGCAGCATCACGTGGACCAGCACATCGACCAGATCGATCAATACCCAGTCACTCCCCTGCTCACCTTCGACGCCCAGTGGAGGAACGCCACCCTGTTTCGCCTTCAGCGCCACATTGTCAGCCAGTGATTTAACGTGACGACTGGAGGTACCGGTGGCGACAACCATGAAATCAGCGATGCTGGTTTTTCCCCGCACATCCAATACTTCGATTTCTATACCCTTAAGGTCTTCCAGCGCCTCAACGGCGAGACTCTTTAACTCTTCAGCTTGCATCTAATTTTCCAGACAGTTCATTTAATTAATTTGATAGAGCCCTTCACGCTCAATCACCTCACACACTGCATCGGGGGTCAGGTAACGAATTGTGCGCCCCTTCGCTATCAACGCTCGTAGCGCTGTTGCCGACACATCGAGCTGGCTCACTTCACTAAACCAGATACCGCCAGCGGGACGACCGTGCAGCTCATCCGCACTAGAGAGTCGATGCGCTGCTACCAGCTCAGCGACAACACCCTCATTGGGTAGCTCATAACCGGGTCGAGCCATTACCACCAGATGGGCCAGTTCAATCAGCTCCGTCCAACGGTGCCAACTCGGCAGCCCCAACAGCGCATCCATACCGATAATCAGACAGAGCGGCTGCTCCGGCATTTCACAACGCAGCGATGTAAGCGTATCGGCCATGTAGGAGGGACCTTCGCGCTCCATCTCGCGCAGATCAAGACTCAACTCTCCAACTCCCTCAAGCGCCGCCTGCAACATCAACACACGCTGCTCAGCTTTGACGACAGGACTATTGCGATGCGGTGGTATCCGGCACGGCACCATTCGCACCTCAGCCAGACCAAGTGACGTTTTCAACTCCAGCGCTGGGCGCAAATGTCCGATATGGACCGGGTCGAAGGTGCCACCAAAGATGCCGATCGCCTTCATCTAGGCTGATCGACCGCTGTTAGTTGCGAATATGACCGTCACCGAAGACGACATACTTCTGCGAAGTGAGTCCCTCAAGACCGACCGGACCGCGCGCATGAATCTTGTCAGTACTGATACCGATCTCAGCACCCAGGCCATACTCAAAACCGTCTGCAAAGCGGGTCGAGGCATTGACCATGACAGAGCTTGAATCGACCTCAGTCATAAACTGACGTGCACGGGTGATGTTCTCAGTAATGATCGACTCGGTATGTCCTGAGCTGTGGGCGTGCATATGCTCGATCGCCTCGGCCATATCCTTGACCACGCGGATTGAGAGGATCGGCGCGAGGTACTCCTCATCCCAATCCTCCTCAGTCGCTGGCCTGGCATCGTGCACCATGCGACAGGTGGTCTCACAGCCACGCAGCTCAACCCCCTTTTCGATATACATTGCCGCCAACTCGGGTAGCACCTCTTCCACAATGCTCTCAGAGATCAACAACGTCTCCATTGCGTTACAGACGCCGTAACGGTGAGTCTTGGCGTTGTAGGCGACCTGAATCGCTTTCTCCAGATCAGCGTCGTCATCGATATAGACGTGGCAGACGCCGTGCAGATGTTTGATCACCGGCACGCGCGCCTCACCCATGATGCGTTCGATCAACCCCTTGCCACCACGCGGTACGATCACATCGACATACGCCGGCATGGTGATCAGTTCACCCACCGCAGCACGATCAGTCGTCTCGATCACCTGCACCGCATCGGCAGGCAGGCCAGCGACCTCAAGCCCTTGATGGATGCATTTTGCAATCGCCTGATTGGAGTGGGCCGCCTCGGAGCCGCCACGCAGAATAGTGGCGTTACCCGATTTGAGACAGAGCGCCGCCGCGTCGGCGGTCACGTTGGGGCGTGATTCGTAGATGATGCCGATTACACCCAGCGGTACACGCATCTTACCGACCTGGATACCGGAGGGGCGGTAGTTGAGATCGGTGATCTCGCCGACCGGATCGGGCAGTGCCGCGATCTGTCGCAGACCTTCGGCCATGCCATCGATACGCTCATCATTGAGCGCAAGGCGATCGAGCAACGCATCGTCGAGTCCCCGCTCGCGGCCAGCTGAGAGGTCCCTGGCGTTCTCCTCGATCAAGGCTACCTTGTCAGCGATCAGCGCCTCGGCGATCGCATACAGCGCGGCATTTTTGGCATTGGAATCGGCACGGGCCATGCTGCGCGAGGCGGCACGCGCCCGCTCACCCGTCTCTCTCATGTACTGTTTGATATCCATCGAACTTCTCTCGTAATCGGTGCCGTTCAGGCCGTTGCCCGAGCCATCGGATCGGTTCCGGTCAGGCGAAGGGTCAATTGTAGCAGTTCATCCCAGCGACTGCCCTGCGCCGCCCCCTTTAGCACCCGGTCTAGATGGGCACAGGCGGAGAGCATCGCGTCCCAGTCGGCCACCTTGTGACGCTTAAGCGCACTGCGCAGCAGCGGCTGGCGTGACTGCCAGATACGGTAGCTGGAGAAGAGTGAATTGAGTGAACCACCCCGCGCCAGCTCATGCGCCATCTTCGCCAGCTGGCGAATCTCGCGCGTTAGCGCCCAGAGGATAAGAATCGGCTCGACACCCTCGGCACGCAGACCATCAAGAATACGTACTGCGCGCGCCGTGTTTCCAAGCAGCGCCGAGTCAGCCAGACTATAGACATCGAAGCGGGCACTATCGGCAACCGCTGCTGAAACTGTGGCCAGATCGATCTCACCCGCACCATGCAGTAGGAACAGCTTCTCTACCTCCTGATCAGCCGCAAGAAGATTGCCCTCAACCCGTTCGGCGATCAGCGAGCAGACCTCGCGCGTCGGGCTCATCCCCTTCTGCTTCATGCGCCGTGCAATCCAGTTGGGGAGCTGCTGAATATCGATCGGCCAGACCTGCAGGGTAACGCCTACCCTGTCGAGCGATTTAAACCATTTGCTGTTCTGCGCCGACTTGTCGAGTTTGCCAGAGGTGATTAACAGAATCGTATCTTCAGCGGGTCGTGCCGCATACTCAGTCAGAGCCGCACCACCCGGCTTACCCGGCTTACCCGGCTTACCACTCGGCATACGCAGATCGAGCAGACGTTGCTCAGCAAACAGCGACATGGCACTGGAGGCAGCCGCGAGACTATTCCAGTCGAAGCCCTTCTCAACGTGCATCACCTCGCGTTCGCTGTAACCCGCCTCTCGCACTGCCTGTCGAATCGTATCAGCCGCCTCCTGAATCTGTAGCGGCTCGTCACCACTGATCAGATAGATCGGTGCCAGTCCCTTTGAGAGATTGGCCTGTAGCTGATCAAAGCGAAGTTTCATTGTGCCTCTTTGGCTGGAGCCGCGTGGCGTAGACGCAGCAACATCTGCCTGACAATGGCGCTATTCATCTTCTTGCGCATCTCGGCCATCTCACCCGCCTTGGCACGCACCTTGAGTGGATCAAAAAACAGATAACGGGTTACCGACACATGCTGCGGTTCCAGCAGGATCACACCCTGGCTGTCGCGCAGATCGAACACCACCTCGGTGTAGAGCTCATACTCCTGCACATCGCCCTTGCCACCCGTGGTGAGTGTGCGGCGATCACTGGTCATTTTAAGGATACGCAGCTGCGCGGTGGCTGCCTGTTTACTCTTCACCACCTCTACGCCATTGCTACGAAGACGCTCTGCCAACTCTCGTGTCAGCTTGCGCTGCAGCGCATTGCCATCAATATGGGTACGCGCCATTTCGGTCGGCAGTTCGACCGAGCCACGTAGGTGATAACCGCAACCGGCCATCGAGACAACGATGACGAGTGCCATCCAACTCACCAACCCTTTGATGATATAACGCTTCACTCGATACCCCTTAGTTGGCAACCACGTTGACCAGACGACCCGGAACTACAATGATTTTGCGAATCGTCTTGCCATCGATAAAGGACTGCACCTTCTCGTCAGCCAGCGCAGCCTCTTCGATCGAATCTTTATCCGCATTGGCCGCAACATTGATCTGGCTCCGCACCTTGCCGTTGACCTGCACCACCAGTTCGATCGAGTCCTTTACCAGCGCAGCCTCATCAACCGCAGGCCATGCGGCAGTCAGGATGTCATCGCCATATCCAAGCTCCTGCCACAGTGCATGGCTAATATGCGGTGCAATCGGTGAGAGCAGGCGCAGCAGGATCGAGAGCCCCTCTTCCCAAATCGCATTTTGAACATTAGCAGAAGGCTGATGCCCTTTACCTGCATCAGCGACACCTGGAACCGAACTAAGTGCGTTCATGATCTTCATGCAGGCGGCGACCACGGTGTTGAACTGGTACTTATCAAAGTCGATCAGTGCCTGTTTCAGCTGCTCATGGATTTCTCGTCGAAAAGCCTTCTGCGCGTCATCCACCTTTGCCCAATCAGGTATAAATGAACGCCCAGCTTCGATATTTTGAGCATTATCCCTAGAGAAAACCCACAGGCGTTTGAGAAAGCGTGATGCACCCTCAACACCCGAGTCGTTCCACTCCAGCGACTGCTCAGGTGGTGCGGCAAACATGGTGAAAAGGCGTACCGTGTCGGCACCATACTTCTCAATCAGCTGCTGCGGATCGACGGTATTGCCCTTCGATTTCGACATCTTTGCGCCATCCTTCAGCACCATGCCCTGAGTGAGCAGGCTCTTGATCGGCTCATCGCTGGAGACCAGCCCCTCGTCACGCATCAGCTTGTGATAGAAGCGTGAATAGAGCAGATGCAGGATTGCGTGTTCGATACCACCGATGTACTGGTCGACCGGCAGCCAGTAGTCGGCGTTTTTGTCGAGCATTGCATCGGGGTTGGCACGACACGCATAGCGGGCGTAGTACCAGGAGGACTCCATAAAGGTGTCAAAGGTGTCGGTCTCACGCTCCGCCTTGCCACCACACCTGGGGCAGTCGGTGTCGATGAATTCACGCATCTTTTTGATTGGTGAACCAACACCATCGAACTCGATGTCCTCGGGCAGACGTACCGGCAGCTGATCCTCGGGCACAGGTACTGCGCCACACTCTGGGCAGTTGACCACCGGAATCGGACAGCCCCAGTATCGCTGTCGCGAAACACCCCAGTCAC
Source organism: Solemya pervernicosa gill symbiont (assembly GCF_002020875.1). Lineage (NCBI taxonomy): Bacteria > Pseudomonadati > Pseudomonadota > Gammaproteobacteria > Solemya pervernicosa gill symbiont. The sequence continues at coordinate 47,222 of NZ_MPRL01000016.1, forward strand.
GCAGTCGGTAGTTGATACTCACCTTACCCTTGCCTGCCTGTTCGAGATGGTTGGCAATAGCGTCGAACGCCTCTGCCGAGGAGAGTCCATTGAACTCACCCGATTCGATCAACACGCCCTTGTCTGTGAAGGCGGCCTGAGCCAGATCGACCTCAACATCCTGATCAATGGGCGCGATGACCTGGGTAATCGGCAGGCCATACTTCTGTGCAAATTCGAAATCGCGCTGGTCGTGGGCAGGAACCGCCATCACCGCACCCTCGCCATAACCCATCAACACAAAATTGGCAGCAAAGACCGGCACCTCAGCACCCGAAATCGGGTGGGTCGCGGTGAGCCCGGTGGCGCACCCCTTCTTCTCCATCGTCTCCATCGCCGCCTCGGAGGTCTCCATCGTCTTACACTCCTCGATGAAGGCGGCCAGCTCGGCGCTATTCTCGGCCGCTTGATGCGCCAGCGGATGCTCAGGGGCAACCGCGACATAGGAGACTCCCATCAGGGTATCGGGTCGGGTAGTGAAGACCTTCAGCGGCTCACCATTGACCTCGAAGGAGAGCTCAACACCGCGAGACTTACCGATCCAGTTGCGCTGCATGGTGCGCACCTGCTCGGGCCAACCTGGCAGGTTATCCAACCCCTCAAGCAGCTCCTCAGCGTAGGCGGTGATCTTCATGAAGTACTGCGGGATCTCTTTACGCTCCACCTCGGTATCACAGCGCCAACAGCAGCCGTCGATGACCTGCTCGTTGGCCAGTACCGTCATGTCATTAGGACACCAGTTAACCGGCGCGGTCTTCTTGTAGACCATCCCCTTCTCGTAGAGACGGGTGAAGAGCCACTGCTCCCACTTGTAGTAGTCGGGATGACAGGTAGCGAGCTCACGCTCCCAGTCGTAGCCGAAGCCGAGGCGCTTGAGCTGACTCCGCATGTAGTCGATATTCTCGTAGGTCCACTTAGCAGGCGGAACATTATTCTTGATCGCCGCATTCTCTGCGGGCAGGCCAAAGGCGTCCCACCCCATCGGCTGCAGCACATTTTTGCCCAACATGCGCTGATAACGGCTCACCACATCACCGATGGTGTAGTTGCGCACATGGCCCATATGCAGACGCCCCGACGGATAGGGGAACATGGAGAGGCAGTAGAACTTCTCGCGACTGCTGTCATCCTCAGCCTTGAATGATTGCTGCGCTTCCCAGTAGTTCTGGGCATCGATCTCAATGGATTTTGGGGTGTACTCGCTCATTGCCGCTCGCGTATATAGAAGGTGGGACAGATAAAGGACGTAGGATACCGTAGCGGGTGAGTCGCCTACAATAATGGGCCCAACACTTTGCAGACGCTTCACCATGAGCGACACTAGAGACAAGAGCTATAACAACGAGGAGCAAGCGATGAGCGACGAGCAGAACAATCGGTTAGTGGATGCCTATAACCGCATGCTAGAGCGAGTAAAGGGAGCGATTATCGATGCGGAACAGAACGCAATCCCCAATCTGGCCCACAATATCGAAAATGCCCGTGAGAAGGCGGTTGAGCTGGGAGAGCTGACTCGTGAAGAGGCGGAGAAGGTCGGCAACTACCTCAAGCGCGATGTCGAGAATGCTGGCGAGTATCTCAATGAGTCCGGCAGCGAGCTGGGAGAGTGGTTTCGTTTCGACATGCAGTTGATCGAGGATCGATTATTGGAGATGTTCCGCCTTATCGCCGATCGCACCTCGATTGAACTCAGTGAGCTGGCGCGACGCGCCGATGCACTCGGCGAGTGGCACACCGGGGAGATTACCGGCATCGGTACATTGGAGTGCAAGGCGTGCGGTGAGCAGGTCCACTTCCACAAGAGCGGTCATATTCCACCCTGCCCCAAATGTCATGAGACTCGATTCCGCAGGGTTTCACACAGTGGTGAATAGCCACCTATAGATCATTGCGGGGCCGTGGACGATACGGCCTCGCAGCTTGGTCACATAAAGTAGCTGTGCGCACCGATACCCATCTCGTGCACACTACCGGCCACATCCTCAAACTCATACTCACTCAGACCGAAGTAGGCGAGGACATCCTGGCTGAGGCGGCTCCACTCGTGATCGACCTCCTGATCACCCAGCACCCGATATAGACCCGAGATATGCTCGGCCATTTTGAGTATAAACAGCTGGCGCTTGATCGCCTCGCTACGCTCATCGCGCGACGGACCGATGCGTCCAATTGAGTGGTGGACACGAATCACCTCACGGGTCGCCTCCGGCAGTTTCCACGCCTTGGCGATATAGAAGCCAATCACCTGATGACTGGTATTGATCAGCTCATTCTCTATCACATTAATATGGCCCGCCTCCGAGGCGTAGGCCTGCAGTTGCACATCGGGATAGTTCTCGAAGCGCTGCATCATCATCGGTACGCCAACGTTGTGGAATAATCCCAACATATAGAGTTCGTCGGGGTTGCCCTGGTTGATCTGCTTGCTGACCGCCATCGCCGCATTGGCCACGTCGGTCGCCGAGTCCCAGAAGCGGTTCATCGCGGTCGCAATCTCATCGGTGATGATTCTCACCACTCATCTCATTGCGCAGGAAGTAGGCGTTAACCAGATTAAGGATCGTTTTGATACCAAGCAGTGTCACCGCCTGTTTGATCGAAACAATCTCACGACGCAGTCCAAAGAAGGGCGAATTGACCGTCTTCAAAACACTGCCGGAGAGGCCCGCATCTTTGCTGATCAGGTCAGCCATAGCCGAGAGATCAGGATCGGGCATCACCATCTCCATCTGCAGATCGGCCATAATCTGGGGCGGCGAAGGAATGGTAATCCCCTTCAGTATCTCATCAATCTGCGCACTCTCAATTTCGTTGTTTTCAGACATTTTCTATAACCAGTTCACTGTATGTTCGATCTCTATTGCCACTACCGCTTTTCGCGGACGCCATAGTCTCAAACCATCGCCTCGCGGTCACGCACTCCGAGGAAATAGAGGACGCCATCGAGACCCAGGGTCGAGATCGACTGCTTGGCACCTGCCTTTACAATTGGCTTTGCGTGAAAGGCGATGCCAAGCCCTGCAGTATTGAGCATCGGCAGGTCATTAGCGCCATCGCCCACCGCCACACACTGCTGAAGTGAGATCCCCTCCTTCTCGGCAATCATCTGCAGCAGCTCGGCCTTCTTCGCTCCATCGATAATCGTGCCCGAGCTACGCCCGGTCACCTTGCCGTCGACCACCTCCAGCTGATTGGCGTGCACATAATCTACGCCCCAGCGCTGCTGCAGATATTCACCAAAGTAGGTAAAGCCGCCGGAGATGATCGCGATCTTAAAACCAAACCGTTTCAGGTTCTGCATCAGCCGATCGGCCCCTTCGGTGATCGGCAGTGACTCGGCAATCGACTCCAGCACCGAAACATCGAGCCCCTCAAGCAGTGCCAGGCGTTGGCGAAAGCTCTCACTGAAGTCGATCTCACCGCGCATTGCCGATTCGGTGATCGCCGCAACCTGCTCACCGACCCCCGCGCGTATGGCCAACTCATCGATGACCTCTGCCTGAATCAGGGTTGAGTCCATATCGAAGGCGATCAGCCGACGACTGCGACGATAGACGTTATCCTCCTGTAGGCCGATATCGAGCCCCGACTCAACGGTGATATCCATAAAGCGGCTACGCATCTCACCAAGGTCGGTAGGCGTGCCACGCACCGAGAATTCGACTGAGGCGTTTTCACGTCGCTCTGCATCCTGTAGTGAGATACGACCGGAGAGACGATTGATCGAATCGATCTCCAGCCCCTGGCGGGCGATCTCTGCCGAGACATCGGCAACGTGGCGCGCGGTAATCTGACGTCCCAACAGGGTAATGATGTAGCGGGCTCGTCCCTGATGAGTAACCCAGGCCTCATACTCCTCAGCCTCAATCGGTGTGAAACGCAACTGCACACCCAACTCATGCGCCTTGAACAACAGCTCCTTAAAGACCGGACAGGCGTTGAGTGACTGCGGCACCTCAACCAGAAAACCGAGTGAGAGGGTGTTGTGGATCACCGCCTGACCGATATCGAGAATATCGATGTTGTAGCGCGCCAGAATCTCGGTCAACGCGGCAGTCAGACCTGCACGATCCTCACCCGAAACGTTTATCAGCACCACTTCACGCATCGGCTCTACCCCTGGTCAAATATATAGTCGCGAGCATGCTAAACAGTAAGATCAACACAGGCCAGTTTCCCCATCGAACATAGGGTGTAATCCCCTCTCGGGCCTCAACCTCACCCTTTAGCACGGTAGTCTCAAACTGCTCGGTGTGTGCCTCAACCTTCCCGTCTGGGCCGATAATGGCGGTGATACCGGTATTGGCAACTCGCAACATGTAACGCCCCGTCTCCAGAGCGCGCATGCGTGAGATCTGCAGATGCTGTGCCGGTGCCAGTGAGTGACCAAACCAGGCGTCGTTGGTCACATTCACCAGTAGCGCCGCCTCTGGTAGCGTTGCGGCAATCTCCTCGCCAAAGGCCGCCTCGTAACAGATCGAGGTGCCGACCGGGTAACCCGCCGCACTGAGCAGCGGCTGCTCTTCTCCACCGCGTGCAAAGTCAGTCATCGGTACCGCCAGGAAGTTTCCGAGCAGACTCAACACCGGTTTGAATGGGAGAAACTCACCAAACGGCACCAGATGGCGCTTGTGGTAGAGGCGCTGCTCGGCACCAAAACTGACTACGCTATTGTAGTAGTCGTAACTCTCTTGCTCCTGATAGGGAACACCGATCAGTAGATCAGTCTTGCTCTGTCGCGCAAACTGCTGCAGTGACTCGGTATAACTCCCCTCAACCCAGTGGAGGAAGGCGGGAATGGCCGTCTCTGGCCAAACGATCAGATCACTATCGGGGTTGGCCATGGTCATTTCGGCGTAGCGCCGCAGCGTCATCTCACGCACCTCGGGCAGCCACTTCTGGTCCTGTTCAATATTGCCTTGCAACAGCGCCACCCGCACCTTTCCCAGCGGTTCGGTCCAGCTAAACTGATTGAGTAGCAGCGGTACTAGCCAGAGTACGGCTATCACGACAGTCGGCAGGCGTAGCGATCTGGTGCGAATCAGCAGCGCAACAGCCCCAGCCGTTAACGCCACCACCCAACTCACCCCATAGACACCCAGCCAGGGGGCGTAACCCGACAGCGGCGTATCAATCTGCCCCTGCCCCAGCAGCAGCCAGGGAAAACCACCCAGGATCGAACCACGCACCCACTCCAGCGCCACCCAACCGGCAGGTAGCAACAGCAGATAGCGGCCTCTTGCCGCGAGTGAGATGCGTGCGCCGAAATAACCGAGCAGCGCAGGAAAAAACGCCAGAACCGCGATAAAAAGCAGCGTGACTAGCAGTGCCAGCGGCAGGGGTGCATTACCGAAATCGTGAATACTGACGTAGACCCAGGAGGCACCAAAGGCAAACATGCCGATACCAAAGAGGTAACCGATACGAAAACTGCGACGGGCATCCACTCCATTCCAGAGAAGGAAGAGCGTCGCTGGCGAGGCGAAGGCAAACACAACAAAACCGAACGGGGCAAAGGCGAGCGGTAACAGCGCCCCAACGATCAGTGCCAGCAGTTCACGCCAGTAGCCTCGCCATCCTGGCCAACGATCGATCCACATCAACTGTAGTTTCCCCGCTAGGCGACAGGTGGCTGCTCAGATTGAGCCTGCTTATCAACGTTATCGACCGCATCGAGCAGCGTCACACGCAGTAGATGGATACGACGGGTATCGGCGCGGACCACCTCAAAACTGAAGCGATTGAGCGAGACCCGCTCACCCCGCTTGGGCAGATGGCCAAACTGTTTTACGACCAACCCGGCGATGGTGTCGAATTCGCTCTCACTGAACTTGCAGGAGAAGTATTCGTTGAACTCATCAATCGGCGTTAGCGCCTTAACCGTAAAGTCGCTATCGCTACGTTTGAAGATAAAGAGATCATCATCGACATCGTACTCATCTTCGATCTCACCAACGATCTGCTCCAGCACATCTTCGATGGTCACCATGCCAGCCACACCGCCATACTCATCGACCACCACTGCCAGATGGTTCTGACTGGCGCGGAACTCTTTCAGTAGCACGTTAAGCCGTTTGCTCTCGGGGACAAACACCGGTGGACGCAGCAGGTCACGAATGGTGAAACGATCATCCTGATCGTTAAAACAGAAATTGAGCAGATCCTTGGCCAACAGGATGCCAACCACCTCATCACGACTCTCACCGATAACCGGAAAGCGTGAGTGACCCGACTCGATAATCTCGGGAATAAAAAGTTCAGGGGATTGGTCACGTTCAACCACCACCATCTGCGAGCGAGGAATCATGATATCGCGCACCTGCATCTCGGAGACCTGAATCACCCCCTCGATCATCGCCAGACCATCGATATCGATCAGGTCACGGCGCTCTGCATCACGCAGCTGCTCTACCAATTCATCCTGGTCCCGGGCTTCGCCAAACAGTACCTGACTCAATCTCTCAAGCCAGGAGCGCCCGGAACCGCTTCTAGGTCGGTCTTCGCTCATTGCTCCCTGTTACTCCTCTTCATAGGGATTATCAAAGCCCAATCGGGCCATCACTTCTCGTTCGATGCTCTCCATCTGCTCGGCATCGTGCTCTTCAATATGGTCATAACCGATCAGATGCAGCGTGCCATGCACCACCATGTGTGCCCAGTGCGCCAGCTCTGTCTTACCCTGCTGCTGCGCCTCACGTTTGACCACCGGAGCGCAGATCACCAGATCGCCGATCAGCGGCAACAGTTCATCCAGCCCCTCGGGCTGCTCAAAGGGGAACGAGAGCACATTGGTAGGGCCCAGCTTGCCGCGATAGGCCTGATTCAGATCGGCACTCTCCGCCTCTTCAACGATACGAATGGTGCACTCAGCCTGGTCGCGCTGCGACTCCAGCGCGGCGGCACTCCACTGTTCAAATTGCATCTGTGAAGGGATGTCGTGTTCACTACTGACGTTCTGTAGATCGATTACCGGCTTCACGATGAGCTACCGTCCTCATCATCGTGCGCCTTCTCAAACGCCTCATAGGCCGTGACGATACGCTGCACCAGCGGGTGACGTACCACATCCTGAGCGCTGTAGAAGGTGAAGCTGATCCCCTCGACATCCTTCAGCACCTCGATCACATGACGCAGCCCAGACTTCTGGTGGCGGGGTAGATCGATCTGGGTAACATCACCAGTAATCACGGCCGTGGAACCAAAACCGATACGGGTGAGGAACATCTTCATCTGCTCGACGGTGGTGTTCTGTGCCTCATCGAGAATCACATACGATTCGTTTAGGGTCCGGCCTCGCATATAGGCGAGCGGCGCCACCTCGATCACGTTACGTTCGATCAGCTTAGCCACCCGTTCAAAACCGAGCATCTCGTAGAGTGCGTCATAGAGCGGGCGTAGATAGGGGTCGACCTTCTGCGCCAGATCGCCGGGTAGAAAACCGAGTCGTTCACCCGCCTCCACCGCTGGACGGACCAGCAGGATACGTCGTGCGCGATCACTCTCCAGCGCCTCAACCGCACAGGCCACCGCCAGATAGGTCTTGCCGGTGCCCGCCGGGCCGATGCCGAAGTTGATATCGTGGGTGACGATGTTGCGCAGATACTTCTGCTGGTTGGGACCCCGCCCCTTGACCTGACCACGCTTGGTACGAATCACCACATCGTCTTTGGCAGGTGGCTCCGCTGCCGCCAACGCCTCAACCCCCGACTCCTGCAGATAGAGATGGATATCGGGTGGTGAGAGCACCTCGCTCTCGGTGGCACGGTAGAGCGCCTGCAGCACATCACCACAGCGGGTTACCGCGAGCGCATCACCGATCACCTCAAAGTGGTTGCCCCGGTTGCTGATCTCAACCCCGAGACGCCGTTCGAGCTGACGCAGATGCTCATCGAGCGCACCACAAAGGTTAGCCAATCGTTCGTTGTCGGCCGGTTCGAGAAGGAAATCATGCGATTCGGGATGGTCGTTCAAGAGGTAGTTCCTGGATAGAGGGGCTTATGCGCAGTGGGCGACTGAGTCGTTCAATAACTCAGCCTGCAGCGAATTGGCATAGGCCTCGGTGATACGAACCTCGACAAAACGGCCGATCAGCTCGGCACTGCCGTCGAAGTTGACCACACGGTTGTTCTCGGTACGGCCGGAGATCTGGTTTTCATCCTTACGTGAGACCCGCTCAACCAGAATACGCTGACGGGAACCGACCATCGCGGCACTGATTGCCGCCGCCTGCTCATTGATCTTCGCCTGCAGCCGCGCCAGTCGCGCCTTTTTCACCTCCAGTGGCACATCATCCGGCAGGCTTGCCGCCGGGGTACCAGGGCGTGGACTGTAAATAAAACTGTAACTGTGGTCGAACCCGATCTCTTCGATCAGCTTCATGGTCTCTTCGAAATCTGCATCGCTCTCACCGGGGAAACCAATGATGAAATCAGAGGAGAGGGTTAATTCGGGACGCACCGCACGCAGACGACGGATCTTATCCTTATACTCCAGCACCGTGTGGCCACGCTTCATTAGTGCCAGAATTCGATCGGAGCCGCTCTGTACCGGCAGATGAAGGAAGCTGACCAGCTCCGGCACCTCACCGTAGACCTCGATCAGACGATCGCTGAACTCGACTGGATGAGAGGTGGTGTAGCGCACGCGATCGATTCCGTCGATCGCTGCGACGTAACTGATCAACAGTGCCAGATCGGCCACTTCGTCATCATGCATCACACCGCGATAGGCGTTGACGTTCTGCCCAAGCAGATTGACCTCGCGCACCCCCTGCCCTGCCAGGGCGGCCACCTCGGCGATTACATCATCAAAGGGGCGGCTGATCTCTTCGCCACGGGTGTAGGGCACCACACAGAAGGTGCAGTACTTGGAGCACCCCTCCATCACCGAGACAAAGGCGCTCGGCCCCTCGGCACGCGGAGCGGGTAGGTTGTCGAACTTCTCGATCTCAGGGAATGAGACATCGATCACCGCACCGCGCTCGCTCCAGACGCGATTAAGCATCTCCGGCAGGCGATGCAGGGTCTGTGGGCCAAAGACCAGATCGACAAAGGGTGCACGGGCGCGGATCGCATCGCCCTCCTGGCTCGCCACACAACCACCGACACCGATCACGGCACCGGGGCGTTTCGCCTTTAGCGTCTTCCAGCGACCCAGTAGAGAGAAGACCTTCTCCTGCGCCTTCTCTCGCACCGAACAGGTGTTGAGTAGCAGGATATCGGCCTCTTCAGGTGTTTCTGCAAGGGTGATGCCGTGTGAGGCTGAGAGCAGGTCCGCGATCTTGGCGGAGTCGTACTCATTCATCTGACAACCGAAGGTCTTGATATAGAGCGTGCGTGACATGAATGGAAACAGGTTGGAATCGGAAGGAAATTCTACTACAAACAGGAACTCAGGGCACCGTTAGCCGTGCTGATCGGCCAATGCCAGTGCCAGGGCGCTGCGCCAGCCTGGCAGTTCGAGACCGAAGACCCGCTGGAGCTTGCCATTATCGAGCACCGAATAGGCGGGACGTTTGGCCGGTGTGGGATAACCGCTACTGGGAATCGCCTCCAGCGCTGCGATCCCATCGCCCATCGCCGCGAGAATTGACTCAGCAAACCCGTGCCAGCTGACCATCCCACCACAGCTAAGGTGGTAGAGCCCGTTTAGCTCAGAGCGCCACTGCTCGCTCTGGTAGACCTGCCCCACCAGCTGCGCCGTGGTCTCGGCAATCATTCGACTCCAGGTCGGTGCTCCGTACTGATCCTCAACCACACTCAGATGGTCACGCTCGCGCGCCAGGCGCTGCATGGTCAACAGAAAGTTGTGGCCGCGCAGCCCATAGACCCAACTGGTACGAAGCAGTAGATAATCGCAGCCACTGGCAGCGACGGCCTGCTCACCCACCAACTTGGTACGCCCGTAGACACCCTGGGGGTTTGTACTATCGCTCTCCAGGTAGGGAGTCTGCTGCTCACCATCGAAGACATAATCGGTCGAGAAGTGGATCAGTCCAGCACCCAGCGTCTTCGCCTCTTCGGCCAGAATTCCAGGGGCGGTAGCGTTAACCGCCTCTGCCAACTCGGCCTCCTGCTCGGCACGATCGACTGCCGTGTAGGCGGCGGCGTTGACGATCAGAGAGGGGCGCACTTCATTGATAACGGCATGGATTGAATCGGCCGATGCGAGATCGATTGATATTTCACCGCCGGCACGCCCCGCCGCTACGACCTGCCCCAGCGGGGCCAGTGTGCGTTGCAGCTCCCAACCAACCTGTCCGTTGGCTCCCAGCAGTAGAATACGCTTTGGAGACACGCCGTCAGTTACCCCGCCGCGCTGAATTGCGGTAGCAACGCCTGATCGAGCTCTGCCAAGACAGGCGCATCACGATCTTTCTGCGAAAGCAGCGGCTGCTCAAGCGGCCATTCGATACCGATAGCCGGGTCATCCCAACGAATCGACTGCTCGGTTTCCGGATGGTAGAGCTCGGTGCACTTGTAGCAGAAGAGCGCCGATTCGCTGCTGACACAGAAACCGTGTGCAAAGCCCTCCGGCACGTAAAACTGACGACGATTTTCACCGGTCAGCATCACCCCGACCCACTGACCGAAGCTGGGAGAACCGACACGGATATCAACCGCCACATCAAAGACCTCACCCTCCAGCACCTGCACCAACTTGCCCTGCGCATAGGGCTGTTGGTAGTGAAGCCCACGCAACACACCATGACTAGAGCGCGAGAGATTATCTTGTACAAAACGATCGCCGATGTTGGCATCGGCATAACGACTGCTCTGCCAGGTCTCCATAAAGAAACCGCGCTGATCGCCAAATACCTTTGGTTCAATAATCACCGCACCGGGAAGTGCCGTCTCGATGATCTTCACAGTGGCCCCTCGCGATCAAGCAGGCCGAGCAGATAGTCGCCGTAACCGTTATTGCGCATCGGCGCGGCGAGCTGCCGCAGCTGCTCGCCATCGATCAGACCTCGCACAAACGCGACCTCCTCAGGACAAGCAATTTTCAAACCCTGTCGCGCCTCAATGGTCTGGATAAAGTTAGAGGCCTGCAGCAACGACTCGTGGGTGCCGGTGTCGAGCCATGCGATACCACGCCCGAGCCGCTCCAGGCGCAGCTGTTGCTGCTGTAGATAGATATTATTCAGATCAGTAATCTCAAGCTCACCACGGGCAGAGGGTTTAAGCTGCGCGGCCATCTCAGAGACCTGACTATCGTAGAAGTAGAGCCCAGTGACCGCGTAGTTGGAGCGCGGCTGTTGTGGCTTCTCAACGATATCGGTCACCCGACCATCACCATCGAACTCCGCCACACCGTAACGCTCCGGATCTTTTACCCAGTAGCCGAAAATCGTCGCGCCTTCGCTCTGCTGAGAGGCGCGTTGCAGGTCCTCGGCCAGGCCGTGACCGTAGAAGATGTTATCGCCAAGGATCAGGCAGCAGGCATCACCATCGATAAAACGCTCGCCGATCTGAAACGCCTGCGCTATCCCCTCGGGCTTGGGTTGCACGGCGTATTCGATAGAAATGCCCCACTGACTGCCATCACCCAGCAGGGCCTTGAAGAGATGCTGCTCGTGAGGGGTGGTAATGATCAACACCTGATCGATACCTGCCAGCATCAACACCGTCAGCGGATAGTAGATCATCGGTTTATCGTAGACCGGCAGCAGCTGTTTGCTGATCACCTGGGTCAGCGGATAGAGCCTTGTGCCGGTACCTCCGGCGAGAATGATTCCCTTCACGCCTCTGCCGCCTCGTCACCCAGACCGAGACGCTCACCACGATAACTGCCATCCTGTACTCGCTGACACCATTCGAGATGATCGAGGTACCACTCAATGGTACGGCGCAGTCCGCTCTCGAAGTTCTCGGCCGGCCGCCAACCTAACTCTTGTTTGAGCTTGCTGGCATCAATGGCGTAGCGCTGATCGTGTCCGGGACGATCGGCGACGTAGGTAATAAGTTCGTTATAGGGCTTTCCAGACTCAGCTGGGCGTAACTGATCGAGCAGTGCACAGATCGTCTGCACCACTTCGAGATTGCTCTTCTCACTATCACCACCAACGTTATAGACCTCACCGGGGCGTCCCTCTGCGAGCACTGTCTCGATCGCACTGCAGTGGTCTGTGACGTAGAGCCAGTCACGCACATTCTGACCATCGCCGTAGATCGGCAGTGACTTACCCGCCAGCGCGTTGAGGGTGATCAAAGGAATCAACTTCTCCGGGAACTGGTAGGGGCCGTAGTTGTTGGAGCAGTTGGTGGTGAGTACCGGCAGACCATAGGTGTGGTGATAGGCACGCACCAGGTGATCGGAGGAGGCCTTTGAGGCAGAGTAGGGTGAGTTGGGGGCGTAGGGAGACTCTTCAGTGAAGAGCCCCTGCTCACCCAAAGAACCGTAGACCTCGTCGGTCGAGACGTGCAGAAAGCGGAACGCTTCACGCTCGACCGTTTCCAATCGCTGCCAGTGATCACGCACACTCTCAAGCAGGTTAAAGGTACCCACCACGTTGGTCTGGATAAAATCGGCCGGCCCGTCGATTGAACGGTCAACGTGACTCTCTGCCGCAAAGTTGACCACCGCATCGGGGCGGTACTCAGCCAGCAGTGCATCGACACAGTTACGATCACCGATATCGCCCTGCACAAAGATGTGGTCAGGGTGGTCACTGATTGAACTCAATGAGTCGAGATTACCGGCATAGGTCAGCGCATCGAGATTAATCACCCGATAGCTGCCCTGAGCAATCAGCCCCAGGACGAAGTTTCCACCAATAAAACCGGCTCCGCCGGTGACGAGCAGCGTCTTCATAACACCCCTACTCCGTTACGCTGGCGTTCAACTTAGAACGGTTATGCACACCCTAAACACTCTTTGTTAACTTTTAAATACATTATCTTTTTGTTTTTATTGATATTTTCATACACAATAACCATTCATAAACAATATTTTTGTAAATTTATACGTCAATTCAGTACAAATCTTAACAAATTAGTCATATATCAGCTTAACTAAACTCGGCCTTCTCAATAACCTTTCCACTGAATTGATCAGTATTGGCATTAGCTATCCAGAAGCTAATTATATCTTCATCTCCAACAATATGCTCAATTTTAAAGACTTCCTCGGTCTCTTCTTCATCATAGGGCGCTGCCAACCCTGAAGCTCTGGTCGCATCCCCAACCACAGCATAATCAAAGTTCTTGGGTGAGACAGGAACTAACTGATCGTCAGATATTTGGACAATGGTACTATGCTCAACCCCTAGTCGATGAACGAAGGGACAGACTATTTCGTGAAAACCAAACCCACCTGGATCTTGATGCCTGTAAGATGGCTGTGAAGCCAAATGCGTAGTATCAACCCAATGTGACAACGTCTCTGTTCTATTCGTTGTTGATTCACGATACACATCAAGAATCAGGTCGGGGATACCTGTGTCATTCTGATCGGTCCTAAATCCCAGCCTTCCATCTGATGACATCGCTATCACTGATAAGTCTTCGACACAGGTAATTGAAGGCAATGATGTCAGATACAGATAACCAATATTAGTCAGCCTTTTTGTACCCTGGATATTCCAATCCGAAGACCAAAACTCACTACCTTTTAGTATCGATTCTTTAGCTCCATGACTGGTGTGGTGATGAAGCTTTAGATACGGCTTGTTATCAACAAATTTTGCAAGACCAGTTGTATATTGGTACAGATACTTTGGTGCTTTTATTTCACACTTATAAAATAGGCTTCCATCATCAAACCTATTCACCAAGTCTTTATTATTAAATGTAATATTAAGGACAACGCAGTGAGAAGCATCAATAGATAGCTGGCATGTTCCATATTCATCTAGCTTTGCTATTAGACAACCACTAAAGTAGAGCGGCTGCACCCAATGTATCTCACCACCAAGCTTTACATATATCTGGTCAGGCAAGACCAGTGAATAAAGGTCATTATGAACCAACTTGCACTTGATATATCCCTCATACGACTCTTCACCAACAATCCGGCCATTCTCATATTCTTTCAAATAGATATGTTTGCCAGCCTTTCTAATTCTATTGAAACGGAAGTCTTCACTACGAGGGGACACTATTAAATTCCTAGTTAATTAAAACGTTATTTTTACAGTTTTCTTTCAACTAACAAATATCTAGCTATTTGGCTTTTTAGATAAGCAGTGAGACTGACCATATCGAATCCTCTCGTTTGAAGCACGCTTGCTGCTTCTGCTCTCCAAACCAAATCTCCTGGCTCTATAAATGTCTTCCTCAATTCTCGAATAGTCAGCATTGCATCACTTGCCCATTTCTTAAAATCTGGCAACTTCCATAATGAAACACTTACGAGATGAGGCATAGCTCCTGAACTAGCAGCTGAAACTGGCGTCACAAGCACTGGCATGATCTCTACATTTTTAGGAATACAGGAGGGTACATTGGCTTTCATCCATGCGGGGTGCGATGCTGCCTGTCGCGCCTTTGTTGTATCTAGCGTCGATGTCTCATTTGCATTTGCATGATCTTCAAAAACTACGCAATGGTCTCCTAGTTGCCACCACGGGTCTGGAGATCCATCTATTTCTATTTTTCCTGCATCAAAGCCCAGATGCTCACCTAATAACTTATGAGATTCCTCAAACTTAGAATCATCATTGAGTCCTTCTAATATTTCACGCTCTCTTTGTGAATAATTCCTATCGTGCCGGGTTCCAAGGCTACTCAATATCGCCTCAATTTTTTCTACCTGAAACATGACTAATGCGTTGTTTCCGTCGTCTTCAGCACCCTCCATCCCCGGTTGACTTTGCTGTGAAAGCTGAACTAACCATGGTATACCTTTTGCCGCTTTTTTTGCTGTGGCATAGTGCTCTAGTGCTTTTACACTAAAAGCTGCATTACCCGCTGAAACAGCTAAAGTCGCCGCAGAGCCCGCAAGATACTCCCAGAGTGCACGATAACCCCCTAGCTGACTATCCGTAAGCACACCAATAACCGACTCAGCACTAGCAACAGCTTCTGTATAATCTTGCTGCCACATTGCCATCTGATATTCAACTTCATACTTAACTGCATTGGCTAATTGTTCAATACCTGGAAAAGGCGTTTTAATTGATGCGTTTCTCTGATCGACAATCATTTGGTTAACGGACTCCCAAGTAGCCCCATTCTCAATAAAGACATCAAAATTATCCTCAAAATCTGAAATATCTTTATCTTTTGACTGCTCAACGCCAAACCATAGTTCCGCTTGAAGTTCTGGGTGAAAATAGTTTCTTCTTCTTGGATCGGAGAGATAATCCGGCAATTCATCACCCGTTACTACCACTGCCGAGTAGTCTTCTAAAGACCGTGTACATCTACCAATCGCCTGCAATACTCGTGTTTGTATTCTCTCATTAAAAAGTATATTGGCACCCATTCTACTCATAAAAAATCGTTCTTGTGAGTTAACTGCTTTCGGCAAACCTTCAATACACAATAATCGACATTCATCACCAGGAAAATCAATACCATCATACCTGTTCGCAACTACCGCCACTGAGCCAGTAGATTTAATAAAGTCTTCCTTGGATTGTTCTATATCTTCTGCTGAGAATACTGTAAGAGATAAATGCTCATTTATATCTTCTGATATTTCATTTTTCATACGGTCACTTGGAACAAGCACCAGGCTACGTTGCGCCTTTTTCAGAAGAGAACGTCGTAATTGTATTTCCTGTTCGTAATCCAATGACAAGCTTGGAAACATAAAGAACCTTCGCCCAACGCCCTGCAAATCCCACCCATCAGGTACTGGTAGTCGAAGAATATTCTTTCGCCCCATTAATCTTTCTAAATCACCACCCTCACCAAGCGTGGCCGACATATATATTCGTTGCTTAGGGTTATTAAATGCAGGGAGGTCCCAAGTAGGTGCAATGATTGGTCTTATAACAATCCCACTAAAAGACAGATAGACATGACATGACCTTAGATGATTACGAATCAGCCCCCATGAATACTGAAGATTTGTGCCTTTCGTATAAGTATCAAGAACACTAACAATCTCATCATGAATATCCAGCAACACTGGAGTAGGGATTTTATCTACCCACGATAAATCTGATGGGCTATCCCATTCACCGGTCATTCGGGTATAACTTGTAGAATCTATATGAGGTTCAAATATGGATGACAAAACCTCATGTAAGGTTGTATGAGAGTGGTCAAGCCTATCAATACTCAATGTCCACATTTTTGCCACATAATTTTCTGCTGCATGTGCATCATCTACAATTATTACGTCTGCATCTGAAAAATATGGATTTGTATTAAATAGGCTACTGTAAGTAGTTATTGCTACGCAATCCCCCTGGTTATACTTAGCTTTATCGGAGGCGGAATAATCACGTTGTGAACCAGTAAACCCGACTACAGCCAGGCCATACTTTTGCTCGGCCTGCGCAACTGCCTGATGCACCAGTTGACGAGTTGGACAAAGATAAACAATCTTTTCTTTATTTTTTCTACGACGCCATTCTGCTATCAACAAACCGACCAGCGTTTTTCCACTTCCAGTAGGCAACTGCAAGGCAACATCAGAAGCACCCTCCGCTTCAGCAGCGTAACGCTGCATCATAGCCTGTTGATGCGGCAACACATCGGGAAACTTCCTTCTAGGTAATTCCCTAAAGAGCAGATCCGGGCTTGCTGGAGCAACAGTCTTTGGAGTAATTTTTGTAAATGCCATATAATCCCCGATTATTTTATTTTCGTATTAAAAGCCTGCTACTCTTGTTAGCTATACTTGCATATATAGATATTTCTGAAACTCAACAAATACTTCTCTAATTTTTACAGGGGCACCAAGCTCAGCAACTGCATCATTTACATTGTGGTATCGAAGCTCAAGCAAATCTGAAAGCTTCTCTGTTGCGAGCTCACCAACACCTTCCTTAACGTATTGAGCTAACACAAAGTCTATAAACTCCTGCTGCTTATAATCATAGTTAGAGAAGATAATACCTTTGTGCTCATCAACCCTTTCAACTCGCGTAACCGTTGGTGCTGCGAACGCCACATAGGCCAACACATCATATACATCACTATCTTTTGCTTCGACTATATCCTTCATCTCTTCGAACTGTTCAAAACCAAAGCCTTTTTCTTCCAGTTGGTCTAACAACTTCTGACGGGTATCAGGCTGGCTCCAGAGAGCTCGTAATTCGTCTTCACTTTTGAATAGTTCAGGAACCTGACCATACAGATATTCTACAAACTGCGCGGCTGACATTGGTTTACCATCTGGTCCCCAGAATGTGGTGACGATAATATCTTTTATGTTTCTTGCTTTGCCATCACTTAGTTTTACTTTAACTTTAGGGCGTTTTTCACATTCGCATGGATACATACCACATACTGGACATTCTTCTTGCTCAGGCTTTTCACAAGTGCAAGGTAAGTTACCGCAGATGTTACAGGGCTCAGGTGGATTCTTGATACACTCACACGGCAACTTGCCACAGCGGCCGCACGGTTCTGGCTCAAGTGGTTCGCCGTCCCACTCTTCATCATTGAAATGTTTATAGGCTTCGACAAAGTCGTATCGGGGAGTCGCTATTTTTGCGGAAGCTTGTTTTGGGCGTCCAAGCCCAAGCAAGCGGCAAATACTTAACGCGACCGTTTATGCCTACGGCGCCCCG